>CAXHFZ010000020.1:0-12011 GCA_964016325.1 uncultured Candidatus Poseidoniales archaeon
GGCCTGCAGTAACTGATTCAGCCGTATCAGAGTTTGGAATCGGGTAACTCACATTTCATCGGATATGCTTGATGCACATGATTGTTTTTGAATCCGATTAACAATAGTCGAGCTGAAAAGATAGGGTGTCCTCCGCTGAAGACATGGAAAACCCAACGGCGCGTGTTGTATGGGCCGGTTCCAGAGACGTGGCAGAGAATCTCTTGGAGTCTATCATGCCTGATGACCCTGAGTCTTTCGAATCTGAGATAGTTGAGTCAGGAGCTGGGGTGAGCCTGACTATACTGATCTCGTCTTCTGAGCTCAGTGAGCTACGTGCCACAGTTGATGACATCCTAGCCTGTCTGTCCGCTGTGGAAGGTAGCTTGGAAGTACTTGGCGAAGAGCTTTGAATTCGGACCCTTCAAGTCTGAGTGCTTTCAGCACGTGTCGTGAGAGCGTTGCCCCACGATAGATCCGGTCTCCTGTACCGTGAAGGAGAGCCTAGCATGATGATGCTTGAGTCCATCGATAGGTGGATGAATGCAATGGTCTCGGATGAAGGCAGCGGGGGAGAAGGTCCTGATGTGTCCATGGAGGCTGTTGTCATCTCTAAGGAGAAAGGTATGATATGCGGAAATTTCATTGTTGACAGATTACTACAGACACACTATCCCTCCTGTTCCATAGAATGGAGAGTGTCAGAAGGATCGATAGTGGAAGTCGGAGACGAGGTTCTCAGAATATCTGGTAATGGCATCGAAATGCTACGCTCTGAGAGAGTCTTATTGAATGTGCTCGGGAGGCTTTCAGGCATCTCCACTAATTCTTGGAGATGGATTAATGAGGCCGGAAGTATAGGTGTGGCTAGTACTAGGAAGGTTGACTGGGGGCTTCTAGATAAGTGGGCAGTACATGTTGGCGGGGGTCTCACGCACCGACTGAGTAGGGATGATGCCCTGATGATTAAGGATAGTGAGGTTCTCTCGGCACGAGTTGGCGATGAGACCGAGGATGAGGCCTTGTCCAGATTAGTTCTGGAGATTGATATGGACACTAATTCGTTCTTCACGGTGGTTGAGGTGAGGTCTATCGAGCAAGCGCTTAATGTGGTTGAAATTTGGAAGTGGGCGCAGACGGAAAGGGAGGGAAGTGAGAGAGTTGTTATTTTGCTTGATAATATGGGGCCTAGACAGTCATCCCTTGTATCGAGAAAGTTAGAGGAGAAGGGGCTACGTAAGTGGTGCGTTCTCGAAGGCTCAGGAGGGATTTCTCTGGGGGAAGTCAAGGAATGGGCTAAATGTGGGGTTGATTTGATTTCAACTAGCTCGATTAACAGAGGGGTATTGCCCCTTGATCTATCAATGAGATTCAGAGGGAAGTGATTATGACAGATATCCCAGATTCGCACCCTAGGAAGGCATCCTTGATGTCTCGACAGAAGATGGTAGAGGCCTCCAAGAGAGGGCTCTTAGCAGAATCAGCAATGATCGCGCATGGTCGCGGTGAGGCTTTTGACTATCTTCTCGGTGAGAAAACGAGCGATTCGGCATCATTAGCGATTCGCGAAGCGGCTGCTCGTCTACTCGTTGCTGAAAGTCCGGTTATCTCGATGAATGGTAACTCCACCGTTCTTGCGGGTAGTGAGGCGATTAAGATTGCCTCTATACTGGGCTGTCCTGTTGAGGTGAACATATACTACCGAACGAGTGATCGAATGGAGTCGCTGATTGGTGAGTTAGAGTCCCTGAGGGATCGACTTGGAAGTGAGTCTCTAGATAAGGCTGGACAGTCAATCATGGATGTAGAGATCCTAGGGGCAGTGGCAGATGGAAGAATTCTAGGGCTACAAGGACCAAGGTCGTTGTGTTCTTCTCGAGGAATAGAGCAGGCTGATGTTGTACTGGTCCCTCTTGAGGATGGGGATCGTTGTAAGGCCTTGACCTCACTCGGAAAACAGGTAATTGCCATAGATCTTAATCCATTATCTAGGACATCCAAATCAGCTACTGTTACAATAGTGGATGATGTTACCAGAGCTATGAGCAGACTAGCCGATGAGCTATTAGAGAATCCTACTACTACCGATTGGGATAATGAGGCCGTGCTTAGAGACGCCTTGGATATAATGTCTAGCTCATCGCTGAGGATTGCCTAGGGGAACCTCTCTTTGAGCATCGACTCGCATCTGACAGCGATGGCTTGCCCGACTTCGGAGGTACTTGCTGTACCTCCCAAGTCATAGGTCACTATCCCTCCCTCTTCGAAATGCTTCTGAATGGCGCTCTGTAGAATCTCAGCACACGTATCGAGATTCTGATCCTTCTTTCTGAATGCTAGGGCCTCAAACATCATCTGCACGGATTGTATCATGGCTATTGGATTGACAACATTCTTTCCAGCGTGTTTTGGAGAGGAGCCGTGAACGGGTTCGAAGAGCATGTGCTTCGGCCCCATGTTAGCGCTCGCGGACATTCCCATCCCTCCTTGCAAGACACTGGCCAAATCTGTGGCGATATCGCCAAACATATTTGGAAGGACTACCACGTCTAGATCTTCTGGATTCCTGACTAGCCACATAGTGAAGGCATCAATATATGCCTCCTTTACCATTATATCCTGATTTCTCTCTGCGAACTCTCTGAATATCTTTCTAAAAAGCTGGCAACCCCGGGTGACATTGGACTTGTCTACGCATGTTACTGACTGGGATACTCCCATTTTCCTCTGTCTGTGCTTGGCATAGTCGAAGGCGAATCTGATTACCCTCTCGCTACCGTCTCTTGAAATCGGACGAGGGTCCCAGGCAACCTCTCCATCTAACCCAGGAAACTCTTCAATAACGATCGGTTCGTCCTTTTTCCCTAAAGCCCTCTGCTCCATCCTCCTGAGGAGCGAGTGATAGAGTCCCTCCGTATTCTCACGAATCATGATAATATCCACCAAATCTGGGTTCCAGACTTGCTTGTGAACGCCATGCACCTTGTGAGTTACACCGGGATAAAGTTTGACTGGCCTAACATTAGCATATAGCTCCAAGCCTGATCTAAGACCGAGAATGGTCTGTCCACCAGCCATGTCCCCATTAGGTAGTCTCGCATCGGGCCATCCAATAGCACCCAAGAGAATGGCATCAGACTCATCTCTGCAGTACTCGAAAGATCCTTTTGGCCACTCTTCACCAGTCTCAAGATAGTATTGCCCGCCACATGGAATCTCTTTTATATCGAACGATGTAGGGCTGTTTTCCTCAAAAACTGAAAGGATTCGTAGTGCTTCTAACATTACTTCGCGTCCGGTCCCATCGCCGGGCAGTACTGCCACGCGATAGGTATCCATGGGTCCCGGCAAATGTTCATCATTCATCAATTAACCCCTAAGTGACAATGGTTCCAGAAGAGGATAGTTGATAGACGGTCACTGAGAAAGACCGCGCAATGGAGCGCGCGCCCGAAGATGGCAAGGAGAGTCCACGGATAGACGTTAGGACACTCCCGGAATCTTTAGCTAGGCTCTGGGAGACCATGCTGAGGTTGGATCCTTCTTGGGATTTGTCTTCTTGGCTGGATGAAAGAGCTCAAGAAGAGCTAGAATTAGTTGAGAGTCACCTGGGAAGAGAGAGATTGCGATTGGAGCAACGTCTTCACAGAATTGAGACTCTAGTAAAGAGGCTGAAGAGGCAACGAGAAGTGGCTGGTACAGGAATTGATGACCCCCATCAGAAAAATCTCTTTGATATTTACGAAACAAGCAGTAAATCAAAACAAGAAGATTCTGAAACGAGTGAGAAGGGGGAGCCTGCTGTAGATTTCGGATCTTTAGATGTTGGAGATGATCCATTGCTGGCTATTGTTGCAGAGCATGTCCTAGGATTACTAGAGCTCCGCTCATTGGAAGGACCAGCTCCTGTCCATTTCGACTTTTTGATGGGCGACCTTATCCCTCTTGGAATTAGAGTAGATGATCTTGACGAGGCGATAGCTTGGCTCCTTCAGAGTGATCTCATTATCGAGATTGAAGAGGATTCTTTTTCTCTCAGTGAATAAGCAATTTTCCTAACCAATATACAACCTTTCAAAAAAGGTTTATGATTTGCGTAGATTGAGATATATGGTTAGCGAAGCAGCGGGTTGGTATGCAAGGCTAGATCAGGTTTGTCCTGATAGAGCAAAGCAGATCAGGTGTTGGCTGGATTTCTGGGAGTCTTCTGTGATCTCAGGAACTCCGATTGCTGCATCGCTTCCCAATACGTGGCCAACCCTTCCTGCCGGCCTGCTCACCGACCCCGGCGTTGTTCTGGACAAGCTATTATCAAGGTTCGAAGCAACTGAAGACGGGCGTTCTCCCAAAGGGGCTTACTCAACTCCATCCAGACTTGTTGGTTCGGTTCTAGCAGATGAGCTTTCAAGTGGGGGTCGCAACAAGAAGAAGGAGGCCCCTCCGACTCTGTCTCTCTCTGCTATTCCACCGGCATTCAGAGACTATGCTCAGAGATTGAACAAAGAAGCCTCGTTGGTCTTAGGAGAAGATGACTATTCTGATAGTACGGAGAAGACTAGCTCCGGAATCCCTCTACCTTTCGCTGATCCTAGTTGTGGTGCTGGATTGGTTGTTTCACAGTTAATAAGGCTCCATGTACAGAGGATAGAAGTCCTTTCTGCTGAGAATAAATGTACAGATACTTTGAGATTGCTAGAAGGTTTGCAATTGATGGGTTCCTCCGACCTTGCCGTGGAAGCTGCCAGAAGGAGGATACTCATCACACTTGGAAAGGCTGGATTGGTAGACCTGTCTGGGGATAGCAGGAGTCAGATGATTGGTCGTACTGAGGCTGAAATGATTCTTGAAAGCAATGTTCTCGAAGGCGACCCGCTTCTCGGTGAGTGGCCGTGGAATGAGAGCCCCAAGCTGCTGATTAGTAGACCCCCTTGGATCAGGATAAAAGATAGATTCAGGGGTTATGAAGATGGGAGTAGGCTTCGAAAGGAGCTTTCCAGTAAGTTAAGGAATGCAACAGATTATGATGGTAATCTGAGATTTTCTGCACTGCGTGGAAATGTGAACATGTACAGATTATTTCTCGAGAGGTCGATGCAACTCGTGGGCGAAGAGGGCAGAATTAGAATGATCGTTCCAGATTCTCTATTGAGAGAGAGAAGTAGTGCACCCCTGAGAAAATTGCTGGTTGAAAGCAATGAATGGTTCTCTACTTGGTCATTCCCCGACCCAAACAGGGTGTTTCCAGGTATAACCCAAGGGGTGGCGGTGTTGGGTCTCACTGTGGGTGGTAAGACTGAGAAGATGGTAAGCCACGGGCCTTTAACCGCAAATGATATTTGTCCTGAAGTCGGCCTTTCAAGGTCTTCACCCTCCTTAGATTTGGAAAGAGGTTCATGGTCTTCCTGGACTGATGCTACTTGGGCAGTTCCCAGGATGCCAACAGATTCCTATGATAGGAAGAAAGTTATCGAAGCGATTGGTAGATTGGCGGACAAACCTAGGCTGTCGGAAGAGGGCAACTGGCTGAATCCGGATGGAAGTTCTGTTAGGGTAAGAGTCGGGGAAATTGACCAAAGTGCATGGTCAGACTATATTGGTGACTGGTCGGACGGAAGTTCAAAAATACCTTTCATTCGAAATACTCACTTCGTAGTAATGGATGGTGAGGTTTGCCTGCATCATCCGGCATTCGATAATGATGTCGAGGAGGGTGCAATTCAGAGGTCTTACTCATCCTGGAATGGTGATAGCAACTCTCCATCTGGCCCTAGGATTGCTTGCCAAGCCATTCTGGGATCAAGCAAGGATAGGCGTCTTCGCTGGGCAGTTATTCCTGATGGTTGCGTATTGAGTAACTCAGTGAACTATCTTGAATTCTCGGAGAATGTAATCGATTCTTTAGTTGGTAAGGGAGGGGGTTCGCTGGTTGTTGGTTTGGAGTGGCTATGTAAGGTCTTGAATTCTGAAGATTTGGAGATTTGGTCAAGGGCATGGGGGGCAAATAACAACGTCAACAACTACGAGATAGAAAGCCTTCCTTTCCCTGTTCCGGAAGACGACTTGGCATATTCAATATAGTTAAGTTACAACTGTCAATAAAGCGGAAATAGATTTCCGTTGTGGGGAAGAATTAGACATAACTAACCGAATAGACTATTATCGTTGCTTATCCTAAACTAGTCGTACTATTACGCGAGTGTGTATGGAGAAGCGGAGCAAATGGGCATCAATCCTAAGATCGGAATAACTGGACTACCTAGATCGGGTAAGTCTGCAGTTCTTGATAAGGTCGTCAAAATGATCGAAGAGGAGGGTTCTGCATCTGTCGGAATTCCTGTGATTGCAGGAATGAGATCAGAGGCAATAATTGAGAATGGCGAGAGGGTTGGCTACGCCTGCGTCGATATCGTAACTGGAGAGAGGGGGGTAATGGCTCACAGGGAGATTGACTCGCGTCACAGGGTACTAGGATACGGCATTGACCCCAGTGAGATTGACAGGGTTGGAGTCCCCGCCATTCTGAATGCGATTGGTAATTGTCAATACTTGGTGATCGATGAAGTCGGAAAATTTACTGTGGAAAGCGAGGGTTTTGTATCCTCGGTTCGTGAGGCACTAAAATACGACATGCCTAGTCTTCTGACCCTTCACAAAAAGAGTCGTCATCCACTGCTCCAAGATATCAGAAGGAGGGATGATGGACGTATTCTGGAAGTCACTCCTGTTAACAGAGCGCTCCTACCTTATAAGATAATGAAACTGATCCAACAGGACTATTGAGACGGAGAAGTTGATTCGCTGAACCCCCTGTTGATTATCATGAGCTCCCCCTCTATCCGACTTAGGAGAGTCTTGCTGGGTGTACTGATATCCATGGTATTTCTCACTTCAATATCCATTGGAGATGGTAGCCTAATCATTCTAGATGAGGATTTTTCAAATGAGGACAATAGGTCGTTTGTATTCCCTGCATTAGCGACCGTTTGTGCATTGATGCTTTTCTCAATGAGTAGAGCTGATGGTAGAGAACATGGGGGTTTCTTTCTTGACTCTTGGATAAGTAGAGAATCCGAGGATGAGATGATATCCAGACTAAAACAAGAGCAAGATGAGGCTGGTATCGAAAAAATGGGTGGAGCCTGGGCAGAATTAGAGAAAGTACACTTAGAAAGAAGTCTGGAGGAGGAGTAGCCGGAAACGAAAGATTGACTGCTAGGTCGCCCTCGTACAGCTAGGTGAGAGAATGAGCGAGATACCTGAGGAGCTAAGATATACAAAGGAGCATGAGTGGATTAGGGTCGAAGGAGATTTGGTAGTCATAGGAGTAACAGACTATGCGCAGAACGCCCTTACTGATGTTGTATGGGTAGAGCTACCTGAATTGGGTGCCGTTGTTGGTTCGATGGACTCATTCGCTAGTGTGGAGTCTGTAAAGTCTGTTAGTGAGATTTATGCTCCAATAAGTGGTGAGGTTATTGAGATCAACGAGGTTTTAGAGGACTCTCCCGAGCTGATTAATGAAGATCCTTATGGGAAGGGTTGGATTTGTAAGATGTCTATTGCTGATAATTCCGAGCTTGCATCTTTGCTGGATGGGACTACTTATCGTGGGCTCATAGAGGAATGAAGATGGAGGGGTTGGCCACTTACATCTACTTCGATGGTTCTTGTGGCGAGAATAGGAATGTAACCTCTGAAACTCCCGCTGGATGGGGTTTCTGTGTAGTTAGTGGGGATAACGGCATTGGCAGGGGACACGGAGAGATAGTCAACGAGAAGAGTGGGGTAGTAGTCACAAATCCACTTGATGAGGAGTACATTGGGGCAAGTGTTGGTTCAAATAATACAGCTGAGTTGAGTGCTTTCGCTCACTCTCTTATCTGGATTCTAAAGAATCATGATTCAGGTAAGATAGTGATCAGAGGAGATTCTGAGTATGCTATGAACATAGGGTCAGGTAGATGGAAGGCTAAGGCTAACAAGGAGCTGGCAACTAGAGTTCGTTCACTCTGGCAAGAGGTGGATGCCTCTTTTGTTATTTCTACGGAACATGTAAGAGCTCATGGGGGACACAGGTGGAACGAGCGTGCTGATCATTTGGCTTTCAGAGCAATGAAAGAAGAGTTGCCTCTCCCGCTTCAATTCTGGAAGCCCGGTAAGAGATAGTCAAATTATCTGAAGTAGGTATAAGAATCCAAGGAATGCATGGATGATCACCAAGAGGGCCATTACATCACCTAGTCTTCCATGTAAGTCCCGAGTTTTTACAATACTCTCTCCTTTCCTTATCAATGAGCCAGTCTTTCTGCCCAGGTACCATAGGGACCCCATGAGTGTAAGAGCCAGAATTCCAGCCCAGCCGTGATAATTATTAGGAATCAGTTGCTTTAGTGCTTCTTCATTACCTTGACCAGAGAGTATTGCCTCGAGAATCTGTGCAATAAACGCGACCGAGATAACAAGAATGAGGTATACCATTATTCTGTTTCCTGATTTTTCGTGTTCATTCACAGCTGAGGTCCTTTCATCGCCCCGTAGACCCACTCTCTCTCTTCTCCAGGACCTTTGTTTCATAAATGCCCATATCAAGGCGAGAGCCAGTATTGGATGGATCATCAGAATTGCCACTCTGATAAAATCCATGTATCGCCCAAGGCGTGATTACTTATTTCCTCTACTGACGCGTAGATTAGCAAGGCGATGTGTTGATGTACAGAGCGCATAGGCCGAGAGACGGGGTTGTGCTGTGGAGGAGTACCTTCTGGATTGTATGGAGATACTAAGAAGGTCTGGTGACCACGAAGCAACACGGAGAAAGAAGCTTACCAATGCCCCTTCATGGTCATTGTTACAGGATCCTAGTTGGAAGGCTCTTGCCTTGATTGCCGCCAGAAAGGAGGCAGTTGATACGGTCGGCTCTGAAGATAATATGAGGAAGAGTCGCTCACGTAGAGTAGGAAGAAGAGGAGGTCGTGGAAAGATTACTACCACTTCGGACAAACTCGCTTCACCGGATGCTGCTATCTCCAGTGGTTATTCCTGTGGATACAGGCTTGCTGTACTCATAGCACAAAAAAATAGGCTTGGTAAAAATGAGTGGCAGACCTCTTGGGATCAAGAGATGGATGTGATAAGGGAGGAGTGTAGGAATGGGGTTCATCCTGTATGGGAGAGGCTTGCACGAGAATCCCCCCTTCTGGCAGAGCTGGGTCTTTTCCCGATTGTAGAGCCTGAATCTAGTTTTGGAGAAAGAGACCCATGGATATTCGAGTCGAGAATAGATTATTCTGATAACGAATCACTCAGGAGTTGGTTGAATTTGGTTGCACCATTCAAACTTTCAGCCTCACAGTTGAAAGTTATTCAGAAGATTGAGAAAGATCTTAGGAAAAATCCTCGACGTAAACTTTGGGAAGATTGGATGTCTCCTTCTTTGATTGGCTTGAAAGGGGATGCAATGCTACTTGAGGGCCTATTGTTAGCTGCGGCTCAATCTGATAGGGCCAGAGGAGTGCTAGATAGTATCGAAGGAGACTGTTCTACAGTGGCTAGAGACCTTAGTGTTCTAATTTCTCTAAGAGAGGAGGAGGATTGTGATTGGAGCGTGACTGTCGAAAGGAAGGAGGAAGATAAGTTATCTTCCGCAATCAAAATAGAAGGGTGGCTAAGAGTGGATCTTTATCCAGCCGAAATGACTCCTGAATTAGCAATGGAGGGAGTTTCTATTATCGAAGAGAGTGGTAGAAGCATTCCAACCAGATTAGCTTGGATAGCATCGGAGGGACTCGTCGAATCTGGAGATTTCTCTACCGCCCTGAATTACATTGAAGGGAAGGCAGTAAATGATTTCAGAGGACTGAGGACTTGCTTGACTATGATATCAAGTGATTCTACGGGGATTTCACTTGATTCCATAGTTTCTGGCCTGCCAGAACTAAATGAGGAGTGCCTAAGATTGGCTCTTACCCATCCTAATTCTCCGTCCCCGGTTAGGACAATGGCGGCTAGTTTTCTCTCCAAAATAGATCAAATCAGGTACACTGATGAGATCATATCGTCGTTTACTATGTCAGCAGAAATAAAGGGGCTAACAGACATGCTAATCGAGGAGGTTTCGTTACAGAGAGCTTATCCATTTCGCGTCATGTTGTCTTGGCACTTGATTACTGCAAAAGACTCCGTAGGGATTTCATCCAAATTGTTGGAAGCAAGAAGAGTAGCTCTTGCATCAATAGAAGAGGCGGAGAAAGATGGGGTACTTTCTGAGGTATGTGTGGGACTAATCTCTCTACTTGATGGAATAAGCACCAATCTTGAGGCGGTTCATGATAAGTTGGATTCTGAAGGATTGAAGACCCTGAAAGAGGTTAGGATGGCTTTGGGTCCCGAAGGGGATGGAATAGTTAAGGAAGTAAGAATAGAGAAGTTGGTTAATTCTGTTAACGATGCTGACTTGACATTGTTGGAGAGGAGGCTTTTCGAGGCTGTCATTACTTCACTGATTCTCAATAGGGCGGCTGTAAATCTCCAAAATGGGGAGGTTTCCGGTAGGAACCAAGCTATCTCATCCCTTGAATCAGTGATTTCGTCGGAGAGCGTTTCTATGAGAACAATTAGATTCGCATCTGACCTAGTTTTCGAACACTCTGTAGGAATTGAGTCATTGAATGCTTGGTATAGAGAGAATGATAGTAAAAGTCCCGAATGTCAGATTGTTAAGGCTGCTCTCCTGGAGAGGAGTGGTGATTTGATTGGTTCGGCATGGGCGTACAAAGATGCGGCTTCTAAGCTGATGGAAATAGACATTGAAAGATCTGCAATATTCCTACGATGGTCTCTGATTTCGTTCGCACATGGAGGAGGATGGAAGGAGGCAGTTTCTCTTATTGATGCATATCCCACTCTATCAGCCTCAGTAACAAATAGATTCAAGATGTATCTCAATGTCTGTAAGGATTGTACAGAAAAGAATCAGTTGGGGGCTACATCGAGGGTAATAGATCATGTAAGTAAAGAGGAACGAATCAGGGATGACGAGGAAGATGGTGCCTCTATCGTCGAGTCTCTCGAATCGATCAAAATGTATCCTGTGGAGCACGGACTTCCAATTGATCCTTTCCAGGGCAGGGTAATGGCAGCGATAATGAAGATGAGCCATTCCTCGCAATCTAGGAGATCTGATCTTGAGAGAAGATTTGATTCTGAAATGAGATCCAAAGAGAAAAATACTTTTTCAATTGTCACTGTTATAGAGCAAGTTGCCGAAATGAGTCCTATTAGGGCGCTTAGGATGTTTGAGAGGGCCTTGAAATCTGGAGAATTCGAAGGTAGGGAAAAGAAAATTCTACAGAATACTCAGAGGAATCTGTTTACGAGACAGTCAGGAAAGATTTCAGTTAGAGAAAGAAAGACTCTTGGTAGCTTGGGCCTGAAACCCCTGGTATTGGTGGATACAAATATCCTGATAGATGCTCTCAAGGATGATTTACTGAGAGAGTTATCTCCAGATAGCCTTGGTAGTTTTGATTGGACGATGCAAAGGGCATTTCACTGGAAGCTGAGGTCCCTTGCCAAGGAAGATCGCGTGTTACTGAGTATCCCTAGGGCCGCGATGGGAGAGTTCATGAATCGTGTAAAATCTCCTGATGTAGTCCTGGACTTATTTGAAAACGTGTATATTGAGAGGTCAGCATGGGACGAGATTGTCTCTGAGAAGTTTCTACAAGAGAGAGTATCTTCCGTCATTTCAATCTTCAACAACTGGGATGGAGATGATTTAGAGAGTGTCTCCAATGAAATAGACCTAGAAGTTTTCCTGACCAATCATAGAGAGATCTTCAGAGTCGTAGATCAGCACAAAAGAGAGCATAAGGAAGACATCCCCGCAAGAACAGAGATAGGAGGCGAGTCAATTTACCCAGAAAAAGGGGATTGTGATATAATGACGAGTGCCGCCATCATTGCCGATTCTTTCTCCACAGGTGTAGGAAGTGTCGCTGTTGCAACCAGGGACTCCGACTTCAAATTAGTCT
>CAXHFZ010000021.1:0-11874 GCA_964016325.1 uncultured Candidatus Poseidoniales archaeon
GAGATCCTCCTGAGTCTCGTGGGCTCGGAGATGTGTATAAGAGACAGATCATTGACATTGTGCCCCCTTACGGCTATTGAGAATGGTTGCCATGTTCTTGACCCTCCGTGTTGTGAATCCTTGACTCTAATTGTCCAAATCCCTTGAGCAGTACTATCAAGAGCTACGACTTCAACATTATTCACTGAATCCTTTGAACCACCTTGAGTAGAGCGCCCATTCGTGAAAACATTGCCCTTGTATACAGTGCCATCTGGAGATATCAACTCTAAGTCGAGGTCGTTCCTTAGCTGAATGGAGGAGCTTGATGAACCGGGGTAATCAGACCAAGTCAATACTGCCTTGAACTCCTTTCCAGCAGAATTGACGTCAAATGTATACTCAATGACCTGCCCGCTCCTAATCCTAGACCTGTCGTCAACAAAAATTCCAACCTCTCCATCGGGAATCAATGAATTTACCAAATCTACTCTTCCCCATCCTTCGTCATCATTTGGGATGTCACGAGCTCCCATGTCCTTGGCCCCGAGTATTAACAGAGCCTTGACCAACGAACCCTGTGGAGCCTGTCTTCCAACCACTTCCGTCAGATACTCCCTCACCAGTGCGGATGATCCAGCAGCTGCTGGGGTTGCCATCGATGTACCGCTATATTCCATGTACCAAGTATTCGACCACGTGCCACCTGTTGAGGTAGCCTCCTGAGATTTACATGATCGCACATAGTCTCCCGGTGCTACGATATCAGGCTTAATTCTACCATCATCCGTAGGACCTCTACTACTCCAATAATACATCTCATCTGGAGCTCCACTGTATCTGTTCTTATGTGCACCAACAGTGATTACGTTCTTTGCGGTACCGGGAGAGGAGACTCCGTCATTCCTGTCATTGCCGGCGGCAAATAATACAGTCATGCCGTCATAGGACCAATATTGATCCCATGTAGAAGTCCTGTCGTCTGCATCTTCTGATTGGGTAGAATATCCTCCGAACCCACTCTGAGATCCCCAACTATTGGTATGGATTCTAGCTCCAGCGTTATATGCAGAATTTAGCATTGAGTTGATACCGTAGCTATAGAGAGCACCAGAGTCATCGTCTTCCATTGCTTGAAAGTATAAATCGGCTTCAGGGGCAACTCCTTGGTAACCCCCGTTGCTCCTGAACCCAGAGCCTAGAACAGTACAGGCAACGTGAGTCCCATGTCCATCACTTAAGTCGGCTGTAGAAGGGTCTCCGGGGGTAACGGAGGTGACACCTGAGAGCCTACCAGTGAAATCTCCATGATCGCCATCTAATCCCGAATCCCCTACAGCAACGATCTGACCACTACCGTTTAGGCCTGTAATGAAGGCATTTTCCACGGTATTGATTCCCATATTTGTTCTTGATTGGTCGTTGTGTAGGATTATCGATGGCAATGGGGAAATGTACGAAACAGAGGGGATTGAAACTATCTTAGATAAATTATCGAAAGACGTGCTTCCCCATATAACGCCCTTCTCAGGCGACCATGGATCAGACAGGTAGTCCATGGCAGTAAGTAGTGAATCTTGTAATTCTAAACCCGTATCTTCCATCCTGACCAAATCATCTCCTTTCCAACCTATCACTTCGACCATGAAGTCAGAATATGGCTGGTAATTTCTGAGGGATTGGTGAATAATTAATCCACTTGGAACGTCATGAATTGCTACAATCGACTCTATATCCCGCAGTTTCTCAATTGCTTCGGCGGTACCTTGAATTAGGAATCCAGAGGGAGGTATGGTTGACCTGATAGATAGTCCCTCAATCTGTAGAATATCCAGCCTAGAATCCCACAGTCCAATCTGACCATCGATAATTGCCAGAGCTAGATCTGATCTTGGTAAGGAAAGTGAGTAGTCCATGTGAGTGCTGGGAATCAATCCCTCGAGCGTGTAAGTCCCTATGGTAGAATGGGCAATAGCTTGCCTTATTTCTTCGGACCCTTCGAGGATAAGTGGAGCCCGTAGATCTTGGATACTGTTGGAATCGGGTGAGATCTCTACTCTCTCAATATTGGTACTCAAGTCTTCAAATTTATGATTAAAAGAGTCGTCTTCATTGCCCATTATTGGAAGATATGATAGCAGTAAGGCGACGAGTACAACGACAACGGCGCGCTTGGTCATCATAACTCCCCCCATCCTGACCATTTTGAGCATATGGGTTATCTGAACTCAGTTTATCATAGAATTTGCAATGGAGGCCTCATTGTGAATAGTTCTAAGGTCCACTCTCCGACCTCCATGCTATTTTTCTCGTAAATACTACCTCCATAATAGTCGTATGTTAGGATAATCTCGATTGTGTAATTATCCCAAACCGACTCCCCGTTTACAATCATCTCCAATTCGTCCCCTGCGACTGACTTATGTGCAGGTATTCTTTCTGATTCAAAGTGAATCCTCTGTATCTCAATATCTTCAGAATCAAAGAACACTAAATCCAGTGAAACCGATTCAATCGCCCTGCTTCCCTGATTATTTATCTCGGATAGAACAATATGGCTAGATCCTGCTTGTTTGTAGATAACATCTACTGATACCCTGTCATAGGGAACCAGCCAAACCAATGCAATTACAGATGCTGATAGCACCAGTAATGCGGTTATTGAAGCGAAAATAACCCTGAATGGAGAGATTTGGCTAATCCTGTCCTCAATTTTTTCCAGGGCATCGTGAGCAGTTTTCTCTTCCAGAGTCTCCTCTGGGACGTCTGCCTGTCTGAGTCTTTCAAGAAGTCCCATTAGCTCCCTCCCAAGAAAGTTGCAATCAGTGTCATTATCCCAGAAGAAACTGGCTCAACCACCATGATATGCTGGGTGTCTCCTTCAAATCCTGGAATCATATTCAGTATTGATAGATCAGAGGCCAATCCGTTGATACCGATCGTGGTGGCAGTAGGAATCCCGGAGGTTGTCTGCGCATCTAGAAGAACACCCCTTAGATCGAACTCCTGACCTGCGACCTCAGCGGTTGCTCTCGCAGAGATAATAATTCTGCCACCTTGTACTTCCGAGAGCTCTATCACTGGATATCCTGGCAACGTAGATGAAATCCTGCCTACCTCATGGATATGTATTGTGGCACTCTTCAGGTCCTCTCCGAGTGCCTCCATCTCCTCCATAGTGACCGGAGGAGTTGTGGGGATATTGCTGGATCTAATGTAAATCGTTTCTACCCCTTCTCCACCAGAGCGGATATTAAGTCCAAATCCTTCAGCAGGTTTAATCTGTAAGCTATCTGTCATTCCTTCTGCGAGTAATATTATGTCTCCCTTGGTGTTTATTGCTCTTCCAAAGGCCTCTATGTAGAGCGACATACCATCCCCAGAAGATCGATAGTCTAGGATTGGTATTCCTTGGAAAGCGAGGCTCTTGGTAATATCAAAATTTGTGTCGGGCTCAGTTGTTAGGTTGATTGCCCCTGGTACATCAGTCAGGAAAATTGTCGCTGGCCACCATGCAGAGTCGTGCCATTGCATCTGTTGCATCATGATTGAGTTGATTCCTACGCCGTCATCTCTGAGATATATATCCGGAACTGTCATATCTATAGAAACGGCAGTTCCCAGACTTGCAGTGATGTCAATAACCTCAGGAATCTCATCTATCATTATCTCTGTACGACTTCCAGCATCTCTGTTAATCAGCAGAACATGCGCCCAATCAAGTCTCTCAGTCATTGAATAGTGTGCAGATGTGGACACCTCAGTGATACCAGCAACTGTCTCGAATTCGAAGGTGGCGTCAACTAGCATTCCTGTGGGAGTTCCCACTTCCAAGCCATTTAGAGTCAACAGAAGGTCTTGACCGTTAATTCCTCTGGCTTGGATCATCATTTCACTATGTGCGGGAATCCAACCATCCAACGCCAACATGACTTCCCAGTCTTGCGATTCCCCTTCGACTGACCTGGTGACTGACATTTCCACTGCTGGGGGAAGATCAGGAATCCACGTCCTCAGATGGAAGCCCTCTGATATCCCTGAGGGCGCTGCGCTAAATGATACTCCATGAACCCATGGAGGGGCCTCGAGTGAACCGTCTCCATGACTTGACTCAACCGTCAAATCGAAGGGTGCGTTTGCCTCCAACTGCATACCGAAAGAGAAATCCTCGTTCGATTCTCCCGAATTGGTACCGGTGGAGATATCGGTGGTTATCCCTGAAAGAACGGAATTAACTGATCTGCCAAGGTCTGCAAATCCACCTAGGAAGAAGGCAAGACCTGATAGTCCCTGCGATGTATTGAGCTCTGGGATATCAAGAGCTGGTCCAGAGTCAGAGCTTGTTGGAATCTCTATGGATACCGATGAAGGGAGAGGATCGATTATCGCGACTGCCGTGAGCTGATCTTCGTCTAGCGTTGGAGCATGATCTACACTGAAGCTCATAGATCTATCTCCCGACGCAGAGATAGAGGCTTTTCCTCTGCCATCAGCACCTAGAGAACCTTCAGAGACTGGAGGTATCCAGCTTACCTCTGATAACCCGGAGATTCTGGAAGAAATAGTTGATGTGCCATCATTTGGATCATGATGGAACATGAAGTGATCGCCTGTCATAGTTTCTGGTGATTCAGAATCTGTGATTTGTGCCTCTATGGAACCAATAGAGGTCGCTGTACTCCAGCTGGAAAATCCGCCGAATATTGCAGAGAAGTCGTCAGGGAAGTCTGTTATCTCAACTGCCTGTCTTTGTTCCATGTCCTTTCCAGTGTAGATTATTTTTCCTATTTCCTCTGATGCGGTGTAAACTGCGGTCTCGGCATCAGTAGATATTCTAATGTCATTAGGGATATCGGATATGTATAATGACTGGAAAGACGAGTCCGTGATTGAGCCAGGCTCGTGGTCAATGTAGACGAAATTGAATGGCTCACTGGAGGATGTGTTGACGGATGCCGTTAACTCGTCGAGTATGTCATCGTCATCTATCGAGAAAGCAGAGAGACCACTGAATCCGATACTAGCAGCGACAGGAACAAGGGGATCAACAAGACTCCCGTCTCTGCTTACCAGCTGAGTCATGGATCTGTCCTTGGAGAGGACGAGGTGGTCCCCCTGAATCGTCGGATGAGCACTGGAGCCAATCTGCAAGCCTATTTTACCTATGGACATCTCATTCCTCAGAGCCCCCCAGTCATCATGCATTATGAGGTTGAATTCCCTTCCCTGGAGGTCTCCTCCAGGACCGACACTGCCCGTTATGGCCTCCACCACAGTAGTTGGAATATTGTTGAGTATTCCACCAACATCTAGGTATAGGTCTACCAAATCAAGAATCAGGGAGTCCATAATCCGTGAAACGAAATCCAGATTGTCAGAATCGTCCAAATTCCTTTCCTCATCATCTGATCCGCTCACATCGAACGATCCGTAGAGAACAAGTGCGGTTGGAATTGCTTCAATTGAGATGTCAACCCTTCTGTGATCTGAGTTTTCACCGCCTCTTTCGTACCATGAGCTGTAGTCAAGAGAGTCCAGAGGTTGGGCGGATCTGAGAAGTATCATACTTATTGGGGGATAGGCAGGATTTACTGGTAACGTAGGATCGTCTTCATTGGGACTGGTGTCCCTAGAAAAGTTCTTGATACCAATGATCAGACCTAATCTACCGGGCTTGCCTCCTGGCAGTTCGGGCTCATCTGATGATCCTAGCATCCTGAATATCCTAGTGATCTCTCCCTGGGACATAGATCCTTCAGGCATTCCTCTCAGCCATCCGAGGGACTCCGTGGTATTTCCAAATGAGCCTCCATTTTCCTCTTGGGAAACGCCCGACCTATCTTCATGGAAGTGGATATGGAGGTCAGACCTCCTGTCCGCAAAATACTCGACCGTTGTTAGGCTCCTGTCTCCCTCGATCCCCCCCAATGCTGGAATGCTACTATCGGTCCTGATCACTAGCTCAACATCCCCAGGAATCATTGAAGATACTCCGTTGGGTTTTACATCGAGATTAATGTAGGCGAGTTCCCATAGCTGTCTATCTCCATCTGATGGAGGTGAGAACCTGGCATATCCAAGTCCGACAGTAACTCCACAATCTATTTCTTCGGGAGGGAGAAACAGCAGTTGCTCGGGACTATACCTATCGGGACAGGAATCCATTTCACTGGAGTCTATCGATATTGAGTATGGTGCTGTGATACCTATTAGGGTCAGTCCAGAGCCATCGAAATCGGATGAAAAAATATTTACTAGCGACTGGATTAGATCTTGGAGAACGGCGCTAGCGTTGAAGAATACCCTCTCAATTCCAACACTCAATGAGAAGTCTTGTGGCATAGTTGAGAATTTGGAGTCTATGACCCAAATGTAGCTCTCTCCATCGCCGAGAGCAAGAACTGAGTCCGGACTGGAGTAAGCGAATGACTTGATCAATGAAACCTGTAGGGAGTCCATTTCCCCCCAAACACTGTCAGTTTGACTGGAGTCAAGAACGTCTACCGTGTATGACACTGATGGCTGAATCCATAAAGTCCCGGTTTCGATATCTATGTTTTCCAGACCGATATTTCCAAGGGATACGGTCAGCCCGACTTGAATATCATTATCGCCATCATTATCAATATCCACGGCATGATTCAAGGGGTCGGTTTGCAGATTGAGCAGAGAGAGGAAGTTTGCTGTGAATGTGACTAGCTCGGTTCCTCTGACAACATTGCCATCAAGGTCTGTGTACTCGGTCAGGATCACGTAGTCGGTGATGTTGACGAGAGTCTGCCAGACGTTATCCACGCTAACGGCGTCATCTTCGATTCCTAGTATTAACCTGTATGGGAGTGGATGATTAGGCTCTTCTGGTAACGTTTCAACGAACGAGGCCCCTTCTAAGGAGTCCCCTATGGAGGATAGTGGCTGAGACTGCCCGCTCTGCGATATTCCATCCTTCACTCCTTGAATAGCCGGTCCAGCTAATTGGCCCACAGAATTGGACTGCAGAACCTGTTCACGCTGGTCTAGGACGTCAGACAGCCTATCGAGAACTTCGAAGTCTTGTGACTCGATCCTAGCCTCAGCCTCTGCTCCCTGAATTGGTGCGAATAGCGGTACTATCATCAACATTACAATCAGCAGGGCAGTGTTATTCTCGGGACGGGGGGCCCTGTGAATCACACGGACACCGCTCTTTGACATGCTCGCACCTCAGAGAGGTGCGCTAAAGGGTATTGCCCCTCCTGATTATCGAAATAAACGGTTGAGTCGTACTCAGAATTACTCACTTGAGGGCTATTGACTCAATAGAGCCACAGTGTGGGCAGGCAGTCCTTGCTCTGTCGACGCCTTTTGGCAGATCCACTTCGAACATCTTCCCGCAAGAGGAGCATTCGCTCCTCACGGTCCTATCCTGGTCCTTATCCGACTCTGGTTCCGGTCCTTCTTGGACTATCTCGAAAACCTTAGCCGGGTTTACTTCGTTATCAGTGTCTACCTCACCTGGGTCATCTTCCGGGAAGGAGTACTCTACGACGCTCTCCTCGGTATCTATTTCTTCGTCATCGTCTTGGAACGCACTTAGGAGATCATCAGCTGGGTTGCTAGCTTTCGTTGTACTAGATTCTGAAAGAAGCTCATCAAACTCTTCATCACTGAGATCTATTGAGGCGGCCTCTGAATCAGGAGAGATGGAACCCGACATACCACTCCCTATTGCCCCAAAGCTCTGTGAAGGGGAGGAGGTGGAAACAGCACCACTACCTCCCCACATCGCCTTTTGGTCCTCCACTGAGATTTCCGTTGGCTGAGATTCTTGGCCATCATCGGAATTTTCCTCCTCTGCCAATAATGCTGACATTCTTCTGTTGGAGGCGATTCTGATGTAAAGGACGAAGGATATGATAGCCAATAATATCACACCCGCTACAGCCATAAGAATCTCGGTCATACCAAATTCATCGTCCCCAGAAGTTAACGTAACTGATACTAGAATCTCAGCCTCGGATACTAGGCCCTCATCATTCTGAGCTCTGCAAATCACTCTGTAAACACCTGAAGTATCGAATACATGGGATACTGAAGGGCCGACAGCGTCCTCATCGTTGTCCTCGTCGCCATCACCATCTGAGTCCACCAGGGCATCGAAGTCCCAAGAATAATAGATATTCTCAGATTCATCGTCCTCGAATGGTACTTCTAGAATTATCATCTGACCGACAACGGAGCTCTGGGAATCGTCGTAATCTCCCTCGACAGGTGGGGACGAGTCGAAAACTTGGATGGATGCGGTATCTTCGGTAATCATCCCAGAGAGGTCTGTGACCCTAAGAGTGACCGAGTGAATTCCTGATTCTTCTCCCGCTCGGAAAACATGTGAGAAAGTCTTCGCAGAGTCAAAGTCGGATGTGGACTCTGAGATTACTATTCCATCCACCATCCACTCCACCATGGAAATCCCCCAGTTATCATCAAAGGAGGCACTGATTACGATATCCTCATTGAACGCTCTCTCAAGAATGCCCTCGACGGAGATGTCTGCTGAAGGAGGAGAAATGTCCTCGACTCTTATCTCCTCATATACACTGGTACTCCTTCCATCGACCCCTACGACTGAGAGCCTGATGGTTAGGTTGGTGGGTTCGGGCCAGCTGATGTTGAATGATGCTCCGGAGTTATCTTCGAATCCGTCCCCGTCTGTGTCCCATGAGTATCCCGACTCAGAAATCTGATTCGATTGATTTGGGGTATCAGACGCGTCTAGTGTTATCTCATTACCCACATCGACGGTTCCAGAGGACGGTATCCCAGTTATTGTAGGGTCCATGATGGGAGTTAGGGTCAGTACTACTGTGGTAGCGATTGGCAGTGTTCCGGCTCCTCCGCCGGAAGGGCCGGGCCTGTTGTCAACGACTAGATACAGATCCGTTCCATCTAACGACAACGGGACCGTCCATACTATGTCACGACCAGATGTGATGAGTAGCATATCTGTTCCCTGTATGCGTGCGGCTGCGGTGCCTCCTGAAGTGTAGAGATCGACTTGATCCTGATTCATCAGGAATACATCGGGAGCCCCCTCCATGGTACTCGCCTCGATTCGAACCTGAGTCCCCTCGTCCATCGAGAACGGCCCGTAGAGTACTGAGCTCTCCCCCGATTCCAATCTAACTATCGTATCCACGAGGGTGAACGGTTCTGGAGCTATTTTCGCTGCATTCAGGGTTACCGATGCGACAGAACCGCCTTGATCTCCTGAACCTGAATCTTGAGGGTGCGCAAGATTGTCCACGATCATGTACCACCGTGTTGCATCCCTGTCGGATGGAACTGTCCAGTGCCAGTCTCCAGAGCCATTGAATGCCTCGAAAACAGAGTCGCTCTCCCATACTGAGTCGCTTCTGTATGACTGCTCATTCTGATAGACAGTGATAGCGTTTGATGAGAATAGCAGTATATCCACCTCGGAGTCAGTCGAGATATCGAAGGAGAGGGTTTCTCCCTGCTGAAGAACCCCGAGATCCACTCTCACGCAAGCCTGATCCTGAATCTCCCAGTTAGCTGGCATCATTTCCATATCAGCTCCCGCGCAGATTATCACCCCCCTTGTATCTGCATTGACAATCGGGGAGCAAGTGGCCATCAACAAGACGCTCAGAGTCAATATCGTGGTAGCTCGCACAGTTTAGCGCCGTCGTTCCCCTTTTGAATCATATCGCCGATACGCTCATTGGAAAGTCAAAGGTTCTTGGGAAGAGGAGTGGGGGGGAACCATCTCAGGAGAACCACGTCACTGACTGACCTAACCCATTTCCATGGTATTGCTAGGTGTGTTCTCCCCTCTACTAAATCAGCCGGCGGGTCCGATACGAAGATGTGGGTGCAGGACCAGTCGTCGGTATTGACGAAGCAGTCGTAGACCGTGCCCAGTAGCCTTCCACTGGGAAGTATGACAGGGAGACCTCTGATTTCCGAGGCATGGAGGTCCGTCATAGCACGAGGGGGAGCATCACACCGAATCAATATGACGGCAGAAGTAATCACTTGCCGCGGTTCTTGTTGGCCTTGAGGCTGGGGCGGAGCTTCTCTGCTCCCTTACCCTTGTTGAGCAGTCCTCGTCCCCTCTTTCCTGCGCCGGTCTTGCCCCTGAAGGCACGGCCCGAGTGACTGTTACCGTCAGAGACCCAGGATAGCTCCTTATCTGCCATTATGGATGGATGGGACGGATCTAACAGTATCACTTCGTAGAACTTGTTCTTCCCGTCCTCCCCGACCCAGTATGAGTTCAGAACCTCAAGATTTGGGTATCTCCTGCTGACTCTCTCCTCTGCGATTCTCTGGATTGACTTGGCCATCGTGATCTTCTTGATACCAGCCTTGGAAGGCTTCCTCTTCATGTGTATCTTGCCCTTCCTGAGTCCTCCCCTCCTCACTCTGGTCCTGACGATGACAACTCCTTGCTTGGCCTTGTAGCCTAGCCTTCGAGCGGCGTCTATCCTTGTGGGGCGGTGGACACGCTGGAAAACTGGGTCCTTCCTCCATGATGCCATTCTGTCACGGCGATGAAGCATTGGCATGCCGGACTTGGGCTTCTTCCATGTCTCGCGAACGTACTTTGCAATGCCCATATGAGAACCTCCAGCAGCTCGCCGAGCAAAGTCCCCTTTATGAGCCTGCCCACATGTCTCCAACTATCAAAGAGACAAGGAAATCGATTGAATTTAGATAAATAGAAACGGATTGGTGGTTAATTAATGACATGTTGGTCCGCGCTCCCGGACTTGAACCGGGGACCCCCTGATGGCTGCCTACAACCAATGTGTTTCCAGTCTACAGTCAGGTGCTCTAGCCAACTGAGCTAAGCGCGGCGCGTGCTTCGCTGAGGCCTTTGCCTTATGTCGCTTTCCGGAGAACGGCCCTACCCATTGGTCTGATAAACCGGCACCTTGGGACTCCTTTGTCCCCTCAAACTTAAGAATGCGAAGAATTGGAACTTATGTTCGTAAGGCAGCAATGCCGGGGATGCACGGGGGATATTTAGTGAGAGGCGCAATTGGTTCTCAGACATCCTCGCCATCCTCAGGCAGGATCAAGACTGCGCTTACAGACAGGGAGTTGGAGTCCTTCGGAACTCCGGACCCAAGGATTCTGGTTTGCGGTTGTGGGGGCTCGGGCAATAACACCATGAATCGAATAACACACATCGGGGTCGAGGGTGCGATTACGGTAGCTATCAATACCGACAAGCAGGATCTCGACCTGACTAGGGCGATGCAGAAGTTGCTCGTCGGCAGGCACATCACCAGGGGACTCGGTGCAGGGGGGGACCCGGTGATGGGAAGACGCTGCGCCGAGGCTGGCAGGGACGTAATTGGCAAGATTGTCCATGGGGCTGATCTTGTCTTCGTCACTGCTGGCCTCGGTGGCGGCACAGGTACTGGTATAGCACCTATCGTCGCTGAGGAGGCGAAGAGAGCAGGTGCGCTGGTCGTGGCCGTTGTGACGACTCCTTTCACAGTGGAGAGGCGTCAGAGGATGCAACGGGCCCTCGAGGGCCTTGACCTACTCAGGAGCACCGCGGACGCTGTGCTGGTACTGGACAACAACAGGCTTCTTCACTTCGTGCCCAACCTTCCTCTTGACGAGGCGTTCAGTATCATGGACCAGCTCATAGCTGAGATTGTTAAGGGAGTCGTCGAGACAATCACGCTTCCCAGCCTCATCAATCTGGACTTCGCGGACGTCAGGAGCATCATGAAGAACGGCGGAGTCACCATGATGCTCTACGGAGAGAGCGACCAAGGCCCGGAGGAGGTGGTTCACGAGTCTCTGAACCACCCGCTACTGGACATAGAGATCGAGGGGGCTACTGGTGCCCTCATACACGTGACCGGAGGGCCCTAC
>CAXHFZ010000022.1:0-11462 GCA_964016325.1 uncultured Candidatus Poseidoniales archaeon
CTGAATCAATTAGAAGGATGTGTGCTTATTCAATAAACATGGGAGAAGAGCTTCTAAATATTCAGTCGCACAGAGAATCTATAGAAATTATAGAGTGAATGTATATCGGATACTACTCCGGGAGTATATAGACAATACATCAGTGGTAGGTTTGGTTGAGAATCCCAAATTATGCGACTACTATTCGGATCTCATGCTATCGAGGGGGACAGCGATAGCAGGGAGGTAATCGCTGTATCGATGCCTGCTTGTCTTGGGCGGATACAGTTTCCCCGAGAGGGCCATCTCCACCACTTCCTGCTTCGTCAGTGAATCCAAGTCGCTCCCCGGCCAGATGTCCAGCTCGATTCCTTCGTCATCCAGGTAGTCGACCTTAATGACCGGAAGGCGGAGCAAGCCGATCCTGAGCCCCACGTGGTACCTGTGGTGGCCATCGAGGATCGTTCCGGTACGCCCATCCACAAGCAGGGGCTTGGTGTATGCGTTCCAACGTAGTGTTATGTCGTGCAAGGAGTCCACATTGCCGGGCTTGACCTCCTCATGGGGCTTCAGCCATGAGATGGGCACCAGCTCGACTTCCATGTGACTCACAAGGGGGCGCTCATTGAAATCATTTCGTGTGGCTCAAACCAGTTAGGTCATCCGATTATTCCGGAAACTGCCTCGGTCTGGGTCAGGTAGACCAAGAGCCCCAAACCAGCGAAGATCATCATCCAAGAGCCAGTCGCCTTGACCACCCCGGTGGATCTCCTGAGGAAGCTGATCATAGCCTGCCTCCCCATTCCGACAAGTACCGTTACCATCACCATGAGCAAGGTCACAGAGAGAATCAATCCGCCGAGGCCAGCCACGAAGGCCCCCTCCCCCACAACCGCCAACCATGCCACGAACGGGAAAACCGCGGCGGCCGTACAATCCACTGACGCGGCGGAGTAGCCTATTCCCCACAGGAACATGTTTCTCCGTGGTGTGAAAACCTCATCGGACTCCACCGTCTGGTACCTGTCCAACCACCTCTGCACGAAAGACATCATCTCACTGGTCCACCCAAGAAGCATCAGGCTACCCAGTACCACTAGCAGGCATGCAATTCCGATAGCTATGGTGTGCAAAGTCCCTGATAGGTTGACGATCTCGCTCAACCCGAAGATTACTATCCCAACGGACACGAAAAAGGTCAGTTGCCCGAGAGCGGCAAACCCCCCGATCTCGAATGAACCAGGCATCCTCCCGCTTATCTTCCCCTCTGCATGCAACTCCTCCTCCCTCATCCCCAGGCTGAGGTAGTAGGTGATGTACGAAGGCAGGACTGGGAAGGCGCATGGAGAGAAGTACACCAACACTCCGAGGAAAAGTCCGATGATGAATACGCCTGTGACTGACCTGTCCGATTTCGCTATGCCGATCCTGAGGCCCTCCGCATCGCCCTCATTGGCCTTCAGAACCGCGTTGTCAAAAGCCCCCCACCTGTCCAAGGGCGTCCCAGTGTTTTCCTTCGCTACCACATATCCTTCATGGTCAATTACCAGGACCAATGGGATTAGTTGAGCAGAGTAGTATTCGACTATGTCGCCCCTTGATCCGTTTTCCAGGATTATTGATTCGGGTCCGCCGTTCACCACGGTCCAATTCATGAATTTCTCAGAATCAGGGTCCCCGAAGGTCGAATTGATCTGCGCGAATGTTTCCAAACCGTACCAAGCGGCCACTGAAATCACTATTACCGGATATTCTCCCTCGAGATCGCTCCACTCATCGATATTGCTCTGAATATGTTCTTGCACATAGTGACAGTTTGCACAATCCACTGCCATGAAGTCTAGGATGACGACACTCCCTCTCTGGGAACTCAACTGAACAGTGCCGTTCTCATCGGCGATAATGCTGTCAATGCCGGTCCTGTTCATTGATTGAGCTTCGAAATCGTACACCTCATTGACGTCTCCAGAGACCCCGTATATCGATGAAGTCATTCCGAAAAGCGATAGTGAGGAATATCCAATGACGCAGAACAGCACGACAGCGACGCCGAAAGCCCTCCAGGTGTCGCCCTCCCTGAGAATACCGAAATCTAGCCGTTGAGTCAGCGAGACTCTTTCTGGCTCACTCATGCATTGTGAAGTCTCGCGTTCTTTTTCATTACAGTGGGTGAATGTTTTCTCTTCGATAGAGGGCAGAATTTCGAATTTTATCATATTTCTATCATCTTGAAAGGAATAATCTAGGGCTCATCATCCTTATCTGCACAGCTCTTTCGCGAGACACGGGGCTCGTGGTCTAGGGGTTATGACGTCGCCTTCACATGGCGAAGATCGCAGGTTCAATTCCTGCCGAGCCCACCATCAATTAGGTCATCCAACAATGATGAGGCACCTATTCTGGACTCATTCGGATTGCCAGTGGATATGCCTTCCTTCTGCATTATTGAGAGCATCCTCCGGGCATCCTCTGTTTTCCTTAACCCCCCTGAGATCTTCACCCCCTTCCTCTCTCCCATTGTAACGAAGTGCCTGTTCGCCTCCATGGAGAGTATTCTGGCATCCTCGTCAGTGCAGTCCCCTCTCTTGCCCGTGCAGGTTTTTACGAAATCGGCCCCTGATGCCATGGCCAACCTGCTTGTTGCCCTAATCGAATACTCATCCAGAAGGGGTGTTTCTATGATTACCTTGAGGGTCTTGTCTCTTGACGCCTCCCTCATGGCTAGTAGGAGGGCCAATTCAGACTCCCCGGGAAAACCATCCTGCTGCTTGGGCTCCAAGACACAGTCTATCTCATCAGCCCCCTCGTCAACAGACTGGGATATGGCCCTCGAAACCTCCGATGGGTCCCTCCATCCCTCAGGGAAGCCACCCACCACGGAGGCTACTCTCACCTCTTCTGGGAGATGGCTCCTGACGAATCCAACATGCTCTGAAAAGACGCAGACCGCTACAGTGCCATAAGCAACCGCTCTCTCGCACAGCCCAATCAGATCCTCCTCTGACGCGCCCCTGTCCAGTAGTGTGAGGTCCAATATCCGGATTATTTCCTCATTTTCCATGCTCACACTACCCATGAATCGACTCGAATCTCCTCATGAAGTCAACCAAAGCCTCAACGCTCTCGATAGGGCAGCCATTGTACAGACTGGCCCTGATCCCCCCGACGCTCCTATGCCCCTTCAGGCCACCGAGGCCCGCCTTGTTCGCCTCTTCGAGAAAAACACTCTCCAGCTCCTCCTCCCTCATCCTCCATGTGACATTCATCACAGACCGGGACTCGGCATCAGCATGCGGAATCCAGAAGGGGGTCCTGTCCAGCTCCTCGTAGAGCAATGCGGACTTGGCCCTGTTCCTCTCAATGGCCCCTTGGAGTCCCCCGTTTTCCTCCACCCATGAGAGGACCCTGTCTAGGACGAAAATCCCGAATGTGTTTGGCGTGTTGAACATCGACCCCTTGGAGATGTGGGTTCTGTAGTCAAGCATCGTGGGAAGGCCTTCCCCTATTCTCGAAACGGCCCATGGAGAGAGAATCACCAGTGTGACTCCACTGGGGCCAAGGTTCTTTTGGGCTCCCGCATAGATCACATCATGGGCGGAGACGTCTATCGGAACGCCACAGATGTCCGAGCTTGCGTCTACCACTAGGTGTCCTTGACCCACGTCCGGGGTCTCGTGGTACTGGGTTCCGAACAGTGTGTTGTTGGAGGTGTAGTGAACGTATGTCGCGTCTTCCCTGACTTCGAACTCCCCCTTCATGGGGACAGATTTGAATCCCCTGTCTGAGTCATCCCACGATGCTACGCAGTCACCTATTCTGTTGGCTTCCTTGAGGGCCTTCTGCGACCATCCACCAGTTACTAGGAAGTCGGCCTTGTCACCGTCCCCAAGAAGATTCAGGGCAGTCATGTAGAACTGGGTCGAGGCCCCTCCTTGAAGGAATAGTATGTGGTAGTCGTCCGGTACGGACAGTATTCTCCTGACCCTGCCCATGGCTGAGTCTATGACTTCTTGAAAGAACGTACTTCGGTGTGACACCTCGAGTAGCCCGAAACCACTCCCACTCAGGTTGGGTAAAGAGGACGCCACATCCTTCACCACTTCCAGTGGGAGTACAGCTGGCCCCGCTCCGAAGTTGTGTATGCGCCCGTGTTCCGCCATGTGCGCTCGTGCGATAACCAGTCTTTCAGCCCATCGCATGTAGATAGGGTTCATCTCTGGAAGTCCGGACGGAAGCTCATGGTTAGGGTGGGCTTGGTGATGCTCCAGGGTGCTAGGCACGCTCATATCAGCGCACTCAATGAGGCTTCAGAGGATTGCGGAATCCCGATTGAGATAATAGAGATAAGGAAGCTGGAACAGCTGCACAATTCTGATCCGGATGCTCTGATAATTCCTGGTGGCGAGTCCACGACCATGAGGAAAACGGGTAAGGACGATGCGTCCTCTCTGATGCCTGGGATGTTTGAGTGGATAAGGGCGAATCGCTCCAAGCCTATTCTCGGAACATGTGCGGGTGCTATACTTCTGGCTGACCCGCAGGACGGGTCCTCTCCTCTGATCAAAGCGGTCCTCAACAGGAATGCGTATGGCTCTCAGTACGAGTCATTCCAGGCGGCAGTACACTCCACTCTTCTGGATAGGGAATTCCCTGGGGTCTTCATCAGAGCTCCAAGGTTCGTCTCTGCCGATGGCGATATATGCGCGACCCACGGGGATGAGGTTGTTGGTGTGAAGAACGGCATGGTAATCGGACTGACCTTTCACCCGGAGCTATCCCCTGACAGGGGATTCCACAAGTGGATTATTGAGAATGCGAAGGTGTGATTGAGTGACGATACTGCCCCAGATCAGAGATATTCCGGAGACGCCGGATATGTCTGACTGTGAGGGGTGCATCCAGTGCCAGATGGGTAGCAAACTGGTACTGTTCATCACCGGGCACTGCCATTGGAGGTGCGATTACTGCCCATTGTCCGAGACAAGGAGGGAGATTGACTTCATGTATGCCAACGAGAGGCCATGCGAGAGCTTCGACGATGTGATTGAGGAAGCCAGGGACATGCGCGCTACCGGTGCGGGAATCACAGGAGGAGACCCCTTGATGGCCAAGGAAAGAAGCATCGAGGGCATAAAGAGGCTGAAAGAAGAATTCGGTCCGGACTTCCACATCCATCTTTACACGAGCATACCGTTCAAGAAACAGTGGGCTAGGGAATTCGCCGACGCGGGGTTGGACGAGATAAGGTTCCACTTCCTGGATCTAAAGTCAGACGACTACAGGGAGATAATCCAAGCGTGCTCTGAAGCCGGAATACTGACGGGAGTGGAGCTTCCCTGCGAGCCAGACAAGGAAGAGGACCTTTTTCGAATAATCGAAGAACTGAGGGGATTCGAAGTCAGCTTCATGAACCTAAATGAGCTGGAGATAACAGTCGGCAACCATGACAACATGGAGCTGAGGGGATTCAACCTCTCAACAGAGATCACCGCGGGCGCGGAGGGCTCGTCGGAGCTAGCTCAGTCATTGAGGGATAGGGTCCTGGCAGCCTCTATCGGAGCCCCTGACCCCATTGACGGCGAGATAAGGGAGCATTACGGGTTCCATCTGAAGTACTGCACTTCGGTGTACAAGGACGCCGGGCAGATGAGAAGGAGGTTCCTTCGCAGGGGGGAGGCCACGATTTCCCCCCACGAGACCCTCAGTGATGACGCGACACTGATTTTTGGCGCACTGTACACTGATGACGACCTGCAACAGTCATGGATCTCTGAGATATCCGAGTTCACAGGCCTCCCTTCCAGATTCATGCTTTACGACCGCAAGAAAGGCAGGATAGAGATTCCAGTGGCAGTGGCTGAGCAGATAGCAAATGAAGTATCGGAGCCAGTAGCCATCGTGGAGGTTACTCCCACCTTTGAGAGGACTGAGGTAATGCTCGTATGGCTTAATGACAAGAGGCCCTGAGCGAGATTCGCGTTGGGTTGATAGGGCCTTGACCTTCGTAACAGCATAGTGCCAGTGAGTTCAGCGAGCCCTGAAGCGAACATAGCAAACCCCTACAGGAGGCTATCGGCATCTCAGATGGTGACCTGGAAGGCTTGTCCAAGACTCTGGTACTACAACAATATCCCCAAGCTCAGGGGGCCCCTGCCTCCTCAGATAATCAGGGGAAACGCCGCAGAGTCTTGCATCTCGAGAGTGATGCGGGACTCGCCAACTCTTGTCCCCGGCGAATCTGAGGATATCCTCAAATCCCCTATCCTTGATGATGGGAACCCTGCATATGAGTTCGGAGAATTGTGGCCAGGCCCCTCTCTGCAAGCCCTGGATCGCTCTGAGTGGCCGACTGACAGGAAGGCCATGGAAAAATGGGCCTTATCCAGAGCTGACTCACATTTCCAGAAGTGCTGGGATGACGCGGTCAGGGATTGGGAGTCACTAACCAACAGGGTCGGGACGTCCGACTCAGCGGATATCTCAGAATGCCGCGAGATGGTGGAGAACGGCATTAGGATGCATCTCGATCAAGTTGAGAGGTGCCTGAACTCACTAGACTCAGATACCCTGGAGTCTTGGAGAGGGGGCTCCAACCGTCCAGAGTGGCCGGCTCCGGATGGATTCCCCCTATCATGGTCGGAACCACATCCATGTGCGCAGGAACCGAACACGGAACCCAGCTGGACGGAGGCTTGGGAAATCGCTCGTCCTTGGTTCGTCGACCCCGATGCAGACTCCTTCACCCAGACCACTTCACATCCCGAGGGCTGGTTTCAAGGCGAATATGACTTGGTTTACAGGTGGACTGGAAGGCCTTCGGTGATCGATATCAAGGCGTCACAAGGAAAGGGGGACAGATCGGGGGGATATCTGGAACAACTCAGGCTCTATGCGTGGCTCTGGTGGGAGACGCACGATAGGACGGAAGAGGTAGAGTCTCTGGAAATCTGGTATCTTGGACCAGGCAAAGCGAAGGGAGTCGAATTACCGTCTCCCGAGGAACTCGAGGAATACTCCAGTGAACTGAAGGACCTCTATCTTGCCATACACGCCAAGAATCCCTCTTTGGAAGACTGCCCAGCGGACCCGTCCCCTCTTCGGTACTTCGATTCGGGAGGCGAACCCTCCGTCCCCCCATTGGATCCAGACCCCAATGCGAGATGCAGGAGGTGTGATCTCAGAGGAATTTGTGAGAATGGCAAACACGATCTCGAACTACCCTCAGAGACGAGAATAGAGAGATTTGGGCACGCTTGGCCAATTACCCCGATTGGATCGATAAGAACAAGAGCGGATGCTACAGGCATGGTATCTGATTTGAGGGGGCCTTCTCTGGATGAGTCAGGTGGAGTCGAACTCTCCTTCAGACTTCAGGATGGATTTGATCGCGCCAAGGTGAGGCCGAGTAGGTATGGCTCTCCTTCGGACGTGACCAGGTCAATTGCGAATGGAGTGAAAGTTAGGGTAGAAGGGGCAATTCCATCAATATGGAGGGGAGAGGTGGTTCTTGATATCGATGAGTCATCGAGAATCTCACTGGCCAAGGACGATGAATCATCACCGATAGTAGAGATAGAGACCAGAATCAATGTAATTGGGAGAATATGGTCAATAGACGCCTTTCCCGACGGACTGGGCGTCTCTCGCTGGTCGGTTACCATAGTGGACAAGTCAGGGTCCGCGGGAGTGATCGCATTCAAGCAGTTCATCCCAGTTCTGGCCGCCGGTCTTTCAAGAGGTGACGAGATAGCCATCCTTAACGGGGAAGTGGGGGAGTTCAACGGCAGGGCACAAGTCAGGGTAGGGCCAAATACGAGAGTGGTCTCTGTCAGAACGTCAGAAGACGTGCCAAGCTTCTAGTGGCGCCGAGAGAGGGATTTGAACCCCCGCGTCCAATGGACAGTGGATTTCGAATCCACCGCAATACCGGGCTATGCGATCTCGGCAGCAATCCTCCCACCAGCGAATCAGAGATAAGGATGACTGGATTCCACGGGCCCATGCAGGTGGAGGTGCGGAGCGCCGAGGGCGTAATGACAGTCGAATCCGATGTTCCCATCTCAGTGGGTGGCATCCTGGATAAGCTTGGAATAGCTCACTCAACAGTGCTCGCAGTAGTTGGAGATACGATCATTCCGCATACGTCGATGATCAGTGACGATGTGAGCATCGAACTCGTAGTGGTCTCAAGCGGTGGTTAGGTCGCCGGCGAGTAGGATTCCCGGGCTCACAGTGACCGTTTCCTCACCCTTCCTCATCAGGGCGGCCTTGTTTCCAAGCAGTTCAAAGAACTCCCCATTTTGACGAAGGTATGATCCCTCGTACAGACCGATGACAGGCTCGTCTCTGATACGATGAAACTCACTCACCCTCCTAGAGCGAGTCTCCCCGAAGTGCTTCAAAAAACCACCATCCTCTTCCTCCCTGAACCAGATTCCGCCTGGATAGTAGTGGGGATTAATCTGGAACGGAACCAGTCCGAGGGTTTCGTATGATGGAACCATGGTTATTGGCATGTCATTGGTGGTCTGCATGGTCGGGCAAGCTACGTTTGCCCCCGCGCTAACTCCCGCGTAAGGAATTCCCCTACTCATTACAGCCTCCTTGATAGGCCCGACTAGTCCCCTTTCGTGCAACTCCCTGACCAGTAGCCATGTGTTTCCTCCTCCTACATAGATGCCATCGACCTCGCCTAGTGCCGAAACCGGGTCTTCATACTCATGGATACCCACAAAATCACCCTCTAACCCTGAAAATTCACTCATCCTCTTAGTGTACCCATCATGATCATCTGACGCATATGGGACGAAGGCCACCTTATCGCAGTCAGAGAAGTTCTCTGACATCAGGCTCTGGTACATCGCCTTTCTTTCATCGGTACCGACTCCTCCGCTACCGAGAAGAATCTTCATTGACATCCACCCCTAGACATAGAAATCACCAGTCTGCGCAGGATCATCCATACCTAGCGCGTCCTCAAGCGAGTTCGAGATCTCGTAAGTTTCCATCAGCTTCTTTGCAGTCTCTTCCGTGGAGTCCATGTCTAGATCTAGTGGCAAGTCTAGCCCATTCTCTATCCAGTGAGCCAACCTACTAGCAGCAAGAACGTCGGTGCTAGCACCCATCGTCTCAGCAACGAGTGCAAATGCTTTCACCCCAAAAAGTGACGACAAAGAGACCAGGAGTCCTGCGACACCTATCATTCCCGCTTCAGGCCTCTCCCTACTCACAGGAATGTCGTCTTTCTCCAGACTTCTTCTAACTCCGTCATCCGCACAAATAACGTGAATCCCCTTGTCCTCGGAACCGGAAGCCAACCCCGCCAGCACAAGGAGCATTGGTGTTGAGGATTCCGAGCAGATTCTCAGAATCTCTTCAGCTACCTCGTTCTGTCCTGCAGAAGTCATAGGTTGCATCTCTCCTCCGATTACAATCACCGTCCGGCCATCTGGAAGTAGAACGGATGTAATCTCCATTCTGGGGGGCCTCATTAGGCCATCAGAGTCAAACGTTGAGTGAGGGGGGAAATCGTGGTTTAGAATCCAACCTAAAGTTCTAGATGGGTGCTTCGATACCAGTGAGTCGACTAGTATCTTACCCACGTTGCCTACTCCCGGGACTGCTTCTAGCACCGCCGCATGTTCGGGCAGTCCGTCTCCGACTATCCAATGAACACGTGTTCTACTCATCATCTCTCCCTCCATCGGATGGCGACGGCAGAGAGTCGACCCAATCTTCACTGCCTGCTTTCTCCCTCTCCCTTCGCCTCTTGCCCTGGGGATCTTCTGGTGAGTACTTCAATGGGGCGGACGAAACCATCATATCGCCACATTCCTTACATTTGGGTCCAAGGCCGTACAAATCACATGCCTTGCAGTATTGTAACTTCGATCTGACCATAGCCCTCAAACGATTAGGGGCGACTAATAGTCAATGAACCATGCGGGTGTCTTTGAGCCCTAAGACCGTTCTATGGACAGTGAACCATCTACCGATGACATGCTACTCTCTACCGCCTTGACCGCAGAAATCCATACGGACTCAGCCGCTTGATAGTCAGGTGCTCTGATGTCAACCCGATAGCTCGGAGCCCCATCGTAGTGGCAGGTTAGAGTAACATCTTCTAGTCCTTCAGCACAGGACTCAGCTTCAACAAGGGCGTCTCTGATGGCATAGACTCCTTCTTCTCCCCATACCTGTATCTCAAATACTCCTCTGATTTCAACAAAAGGCGGAATTATATTCTCCATGGCCAGATTAGTTACGACCTCTGTCCAGTCTCCCTCGAATCCGGCGTCGATTAGTGACGTTTCACTAATCGCGCATTCCTCAAGCGCCCCATATAGGGTTCCAAATGCCTCAGTCATCTGATTGGAGATGGCGCCTCTCTTGTTCTCGTCCCATCCGACCCTCTCCGAGGCCACCCTCATTATCTGAATCGCACGCTCTTCATTTTTCCAAGCCTGAACCGTATCTCTTTTGCGCTCTTCTGAGACGCTTTTTAGGGACAACTCAACTCTTTTCCTGTCTTTCTTGACTTGGATCACTTTAGCCACAACCCTCTGACCTTCCCTAACGTGGGCCCTGATGTTTCGTACCCAACCAGCTGCAATCTCGCCTACGAAGACGAAACCCTCTCGTCCGTCATATGAGTCCAGACTCAAGTAGGCCCCATTCTGCTTAATGTCCTTGACAGTGCATATCAGAAGATCCCCCTCTTCTGGCCATTCTTCTTCGGTATTCGCCATTTTATTGCCCCCTTCATTCGAGGACATCAACAATGGTACTTCCCGAAAGATCCGACTTTCCACCTCTGGGGATGGCAAGAGTAGATCCGCACACCGAGCAAGAAATCTCTGTTGATGCCCTATCGAAAACAATCGCCTCCGCACCACAGTCGCGACAGCTAATCTTCAGAAACTTCCCAGACATTATTATCCCTCACTTATCTACCAGCTCGAATTTTCTGGCCCTCTTGCCCCTGGGCGAATGAGCCTTTCCTGTCTCGCTACACCTGTAAACTAGATTGACTCTCTTAGTAGGCTTCTCCCCGGAAGGCTTTGGCCTCGGGAAACCTCGGTAACCAGAAGTAACCTTCCTAAATCTCCTCTGCCCCCACTTAAGCTCACTGGCGCGCCTCTTCTTGACACGCTCCACAGTATGCTCGGTATGCTTACCAGCAGCGGGGCTGTACCGCTTAACCTTCCTTGGCATCTTAACCATTCACTGCACCTCAATGCTTAGTAGCGAGGCCGGCGACCGATGGCATGTTTATGAAGTCTATCGAGAGAATTACATAGAAGAGTTTGCCGATCCAACCCACTTCGAAGCAAAATCAACAATAATCGCCTTACTCTCCGATGCCCTGTGACGGACTGGTGGTTGCAATGGTGGCTGGGCCTAGCCTTGTTGGTCTCTGGATACTCAATGGCTAGGATCTGTCTCTTATACACATCTGACGCTGCCGACGAATGACGTCGTGG
>CAXHFZ010000023.1:0-11350 GCA_964016325.1 uncultured Candidatus Poseidoniales archaeon
ATTACCTCAGTAATTTTTCAGAAAAAGCCTCTCTTGCGTGATAGGTTACGATAATCGAGGCTCCAGATCTTGCAAAGGAAGACAAGACTTCGGCAATCATCAAACCCCTGCTCTTGTTGTCTGGACAGCTTTTGTGTACCATTGAGTATTCTCCACTCACATTGTACACGGCAACGGGCCTCAATACTTCATCTGAGACTACCTTCAGAACGTCCAGGTATGGTAATCCAGGCTTAATCATGATAATATCGGCTCCCTCTCTTTCGTCCTGTAGTGCCTCTAGTAACGCCTCATCATAACCTGATCTTACATCCATTTGATGGCTCTTTCTATCGCCGAATTTTGGAGAAGATGAAGCAGCATCCCGAAATGGTCCATAAAATGAAGATGCATACTTTACCGAGTATGATAGAATTCCCGTTTCATGATGCCCCATCTCTTCCAGAGCACCCCTGACCTCTCCTACCCTGTTATCCATCATATCTGATAATGAAATATAATCAACACCGGCTTCAGCATTGGAGAGTGCGATTCTTACCAATTCCCTCACTGACTTGTCATTGGCGATCTTTTCGCCTTCAAGGACTCCACAATGTCCGTGGTCAGTCCCTGTACACAAGCAGACATCAGAGAAAATTACGATTTCATTTCCATGTCGCATTCTAAGCTCTCTGATAGCCACGTTTAGGGGGGAATCAGACTTGGAAGCCATCGTTGCAGTAGGGTCCTTCAATTCCTCATCCATTACGTAGAATATCATGTGAGACTTCAGTCCCATATCCATGTCTCTACCAATAGTATCTACCAAAACATCGACTGATTGACGATAGATACCAGGCATATCTTTTATTTCCTCGTTCCTCAATTCTCCAGATACTACAAAATGAGGCTGTACTAAGGAAGCCTCAATATCCCTCGAATAAATCAAATCCCTTCTAGAGGGCGTGAAACGATTGATTCTTAGTCTCATTTCACTACTTCCCATTGTCTCTCCACCAGAGTGTAATACTTTCTGTTACTGGGCCATCTAGAACGATTAGCTCGGTGTTGTTAAATCTCTCTATGCTTTGAATTTCTGTTTCTGTTGTTGTTCCCATGCAAATCACAGTATCCGGCACGGGTAGCTCGTTGTAATCCCAGGATCTGGCAGACGAGGGAGAGGAGATGAGTAAGACATCATTTCTTTCCATCCCATCAAACTTCACAATCTTTCTGGAATTTTGATACCCCACCCATGAATTCACTGTAAAACCTGACTTTCTGAGATTATTTACCATATTGTCAGTACCAACGTTGGATCTTGGTATGAGAAGGGGAACACACTGAGAGATATTTTTCTTGATGTATTTTTCAAGCTCTTTGGAGTTCTTGGCGTTAGCGCATATTGAGGCAGGGTTTCCGTGTTGAAAACATGATCGCGCAGTCCCTGCCCCTATGGCAAGCCACTGGATTCTACCAAGATCAGGAATTACCTCAATCATATTCGAGGCACACCTTGAGGCAAAGGGAGATGTAAGTACTAAGATCGGCCATTTATTTCTAGGGAGAGAAAAATCTAGACGAAATTCGGGCCAATTATCTTTAATTTCTGTTAATCCAATAACCGGCGTGTTTAGAACCTCAATGCCGATATCTCCTAGTTTCATCCTCATTCTATCAGAATTCAACGTTGAGACTAATCTTGAAGAGCCTAGAAAACCCATATCACGTTTAGTGTCCGAGTCGGTTTCTGACTTCGGAAGAGGCCCATTTTTATCAATTGCCAGAAGCTCGAAATTTTTTCCAGATGAGTACCGATCCCTCCAATCTTCAGGCGCAATGTATCCATGCGACTCACCATCCACACACTCTACTCCCACTGGAGTTCTGCAACCTCCTCCCAGATATTTCAGAATCCTGCGTTCTTCACCTACTGAAGCTTCGGTATAGTGGTCATTTAGTATTTCTCTGACCCAGCCATACTCTGCCAATTTTTCGGTCAAACAATGTACAACTATCGCTCCCTGTCCTGGCGCAGTAGGCCAATCTACTGGATTTATTCTCATCGCATGTATGTCAAGGCTACCCTCTGGAAGTGCATCTAGTTGAGCAAGTCGCTGAATCCCCGCTTCAGCTAGGATGATACCCTCAACTCTCCCTTGGAGGAGTCTCTCAATTCTTGTCTCCACTCTCCCCCTTATCGCCAATGGAATAACATCATCCCTCTTAGACAAGAAAAATGACTGCCTCCTGACAGATGACGTACCTATCCTTCCACCCTCAGGAAATGTATCCAGAACCACATCCAAGTCACTGGACTCAGATGAATTGATAACTTCGCCCAATCTCTTGGTTCCTTCTGCCTCGTATGAAAGTAGGATGATATCAGAGGTAACTCCCCTCTCCAGATATGCCAAAGTCGATATCCTATCATCGTAATCGACCGGGACATCCTTGCTAGAATGCACTGCAATATCTATCTCGTCAAGAAATAATCTTTCATCGACCGATTTGACAAATTGTCCAACATTCGACGAAAGATTACCTCCTAGGGACAGATCGCCAGTTGATTTGATTCCGATTATTTCTACATCAGCCTCATTATCGAGTAATTTTCCAGCAGCTAGCTCCGATTGCCACATCGCTAACTTGGATGTCCTACTTCCAAGCCTTATTTTCTTCAAGCGGTAGCCCCCATGAGAGTGTCTAAGTTACTCATACGGACCATTTCTCTCATGACATCAAATGAAATTTCTGACAGTAGATCTGAATTGATATCCCTATCTGTGTTCATGACCATATTTTGCAGATCATTTTCATTAAAAATACTGTCCTGATTGCATATCCACGTTGCTATCTCTCTTGAGAAAGCCTTCATCTGAGAGGCCTCTGAGGATCGACATTCCAGAGCCCCCCAGTCTTGAGATTTAGATTCAAGAGTCGAGTAGACATGCGCCCTAAATCTTGATTGAGTCCTTCCATTCAAAGCCTTCATGAACCTCTCTTCTATTGCGTCTATGATCAGATTGCCGGAGTCAATGGTCTTCTCGTAATCCCACTCCTTTCCAAGCTTGTGAGCTGACCTTATCCAATACTCCATGTCCATCAATCCCTGTTCGGTGCTAAGACCGCTCCTATCAATGGACGGTGGCCACGAAAAATCCATGACCTTCGTTGTTTCGGGGACGGGTAGAGGATTCTCCTGATTGAATGTGGGGAAGGTGTTTCTGATTGTTGATATCACGATCGAGGGGTTCTCTTCCGCCTTCCATTCCTCAAAGCTCTTGAAGTTGATTAAATCAACTAATTCAGGGGTTCTTTTCGAAGACTCTACTTTTGACCGTGTCACGACATGAATATTTTTCTGACCCAATTTAATTAGAATCTCTACTGCCTTCCTACCCATCGAGCCGTAGCCGATTACTGTGATTGAGCCTTGGTTGTCTTCGCTTATTGCTTCCCGTATAGCAGAGGTGCCCAGGCTTAGCATTGATTCCGGGGTCTTGGTAAAACCAAGCTCCTTCCTCAAGCCTCTATTCGCCGCTACTGCATGGTCGAGGAACGTTGCGTTGTGTACACTCAAAAGCTTTGATTCCTTGTGCCATGCTATGGCGTCTCTGAATTGGCTCATGACCTGCAGCTCTCCTATTATGAAGGAATCTAATCCAGAGCAAATCTTGACAAGGTGCCTCCAAGCTTCCATCCCCTTGAAGCTATCAAACGGGGCGTAATCCAAGTCTGAATTGGTGAGGACACTATTTTTGAGATGACTCACAGAGCAATCAAACCCCACGAACAGGACCCTGTTGCAGGTTGAGAACTCAAAAACATCACATCCGGCAGTCTCGGATAATCGCATGACATGGCTTTTTCTCTCTGGCTCATTCATACCTTCACTCGTTAACTCCTTGACGAACTCAAGATTATCTTTGGATAATCTCATACCTATCATCGACACACTTTCAATTCTTCTTGCTATGTGTTCATTTCCATCAATGGGAATACTTTCCCTCAGAAGTTGACTGAAGTCAAAAGTTACACTCATAGCAATCACCCGGGTTACATTCCCAAAGTTCTGTCTAACCCACCCCTTATGAACATCATTTAATGTAAATCTGTGACGGAGGTTTCATTTCCATCATCCGGAACTTGTTAGAGTGATGCGGCCCTGATGCAAATTCGCACTCCCTTTATTTGTGAGTTCGCAAATTTCGTGGTATGGAGCAGAGTTTGGACCTACAGATTGCCGCCCTGATTTTTCTTGGCGGCACGAAGAACCTCGTCTCCGAAAAGGAGCATGGAGACGTTGAAAGAATGACTGAAGACGAGGGTATTGAATGCGATCCGTCAAATCCGCACACAATGCTGAATGCAAACACATCCGGCTTCTTCCCAATTGGCACACCCCTAAACCTTCTCAAGATGGTTAGACAGTAGTTTATGAACCGATTTTGATATCGTGGGCCGCGAAGACAATAGAGTGGTGTCGATGCTCTTGATTTTCCATGATGGTATTTTCAAAAAAATCTAACAAGCAGTGTGATATCATGAACCCAAATTTCATCCCACCCAAGAGGAAGACAAAGGTTGTTTTTGTGCAACTGGGATCGCCTGAGAGCCCGACACCGAAAGCTCTCAGAAAATACCTCAGGGAATTCTTGGGCGATCCGAGGCTAATAGATCTCAATCCATTGCTGTGGAAATTTATATTGAATTTTTTTGTATTGCCATTCCGGCCAAAAAAATCCGCAAAACTGTATGAGCGAATATGGGATGGTGAGAGCTTCCCACTCATTACCAATACCAAAGAGTTCACGAATAGGGTTAGAGAGAACCTGAAAGAGATGGATCCAGAAGGATACGTAGAGGTCAATCATGCCTTCCTACTTTCTCCTCCGTATGTTAACGAAGTCTACGATAGTTGGGAAGAAGACCTCAGAAATGGAAGGGGCGCAACCAAGCTAATGGTAATACCAATGTTTCCCCAATATTCTGAAAGCACAGTCGCATCGGGAATTGATGCACTCGCTAGGGAATTGTCAAAGAGAGTCAAGATCCCCACATTTGAAGTTATTACAAACTTTCACCGCACACATGCCTTCGTAGACAATTCCGTCAAGATGATCGACTCGAAACTGGAAGAACTTAAGTCGAAAGGGATTGAAGCTGATAAGCTACTCCTGACATTCCATGGCATGCAAAAGAGACGCGTTGTGGAAAAGGGTGATGATTACTATCGCCACTGCTATGAGACATTCAGACTGATTGTCGACAGACTTCAAAATATCGACCCCGACAAAGCAATAATGACGTTCCAAAGCAAATTCGGCTCTGAAGAGTGGATAACTCCCTACACAGAGGATACAGTAGAAGAACTAATTTCAGATGGCGACAAGGAGATAGTAGTCTACTCGCCTAGCTTCGTGGTTGATTGTCTGGAGACAACAGATGAACTTGGTTACGAGCTAGCCAAGGATGCAAAGGAATGGGGAGGTAATATCCACACTGTCGATTGCCTCAATGTAGAGAATGATTGGTGTAGGGACTTCGCCAAGTACACGTTTACTCAAGCAGAAGGATCCGCTCAGGAAAAAGAAAATCTGGAGTATCAGCTAGTATCATCTGATTACGCTAGCATGCCGCCCCTAGTTATGGAGGAGCCAAGATTCTCAGCATCGAAAGAGGTTTTCCATCACACACTGGAAAACGATTGATTTCAATCCAACGTCCAGTCAATGTACTATTCTCTTGATATGTGATATCATGTTAGGATTACTATGACCTCACTTCCATGGTTGAACTTGAGCTTCCTGGCTATGATAATCCAGCAATTTACCACTAAGAGGTAGAAGGGGAATTAGAGTCAGAAGACTCCGTAAATCTAGATGATGACGATGGAGAGTCTCAATCCTCATCAGGTGATAGTGAGACTCATCCTTGTAACGAACCAGATGTCGAAAACTGCGATGATTAGTATAATTCCCTTATGATTTGTCACTCAAATCCGAGGGCTCTTCCAGCAGAACCGGGAAGGGCCATTGGTACCCCTCTAAGCTCTCCTCCTGCCTCACGTCTATGCACTACCACCCCATCAACGATGGTATACACTGGCCAGCCAGTAAGCTCCCTGCCTGCATATGGCGTCCAACCCACCGCTGTCCAAGTATCAGAATCGTTGATGACTCGTCGTGTTTCCAAGTCAACGATGGTCAGGTCGCCATCATATCCCTCAATCAGTGATCCCTTATTTTTCATGCCATAGACTCTAGCAGGTCCCGCACACATCCAATTTACAATATCACCAACACTGCACTTGCCATCCATTGCATGAGTCAACATCACTGGTAGAGAGGTCTCAACCCCAGGCATTCCCGCTGGAGCTTGCGGATATCCTACTGATTTTGACTCCAAGGTATGAGGGGCATGGTCAGTAACGACACAATCAATTGTACCATCTTTCAGCCTCTTCCAAAGGGCATCCCTATCCTCAGTGTATCGAATTGGGGGATTCATCAGAGCCCGAACTCCCAGCTCTTGAACATCATCTTGATCGAAAGTAAGGTGTTGAGCACACACTTCGGTGGTAATCAGGTCTCCTTTATTCAAGGATAGCCAATCAGCTTCAGCACCACTGGTTAGGTGAACTATGTGGAGCCTATGGGCGTGGTCCTTAGCGAGTGCAGAGGCCCTCTTTGTTGCTATAAGCGCACATTCAACGTCTCTGCACTCAGCGTGGGCCGCAATGTCTTTCCTATGGGAGAATTGAGGAATTCTGGATTGGAGTCTGTTTTCATCTTCAGCATGAGTAGCAATCACTCCTCCAGTATTTGCGAAAATATCCTCTAGATGATGTTGCTCATGAACCAATAAATCTCCAGTACTGCTCCCCATGAAAATCTTGATGCCACAAACTCCTTCCATTCCTTCCACACTTTGCAAATCAGCGATATTGTTCGAAGTCGCCCCAATAAAGAAGCCATGATGAGTCACAGCTTTCTTCGAAGCCAAGGACAGCTTCTCTTCCAATACAGTTCGATTGATGGCATTTGGAAGTGTATTGGGCATATCAAGAAATGATGTAATGCCCCCTGAAGCTGCCGCCCTACTTCCACTTTCCAAATCCTCTTTCTCGGGATTCCCAGGATCCCTGAAGTGGACATGGGGATCAATAGCTCCAGGGAGTAGATGCAATCCATTTCCATCAATAACTATCTCTCCAATGACAGGATCAATGACTCCATTGGGAGTAATAGTTGTGATTATCCCATCGACAACACGCAAATCTCCCTGAACAATTCCATGGGGAAGGGCCATCATCGCATTTTGTATCAGAAGACTCCCGCTCATCACGCCACCACCTAATCGTAGGGACGCTACCTCATCACCATTGCCATGATAAAATATCAGAGCATGAGGTTGTGTTCATATATTCCCAATGCGCCGGAATAGTAACGGGTTGGAGTAGTCAGGTTATCTCGTCGGGCTCATAACCCGGAGATCGGTGGTTCAAATCCACCACCCGTTACCAGAAAACTAAATTTAAACTGAAAGTGAAAAAACGTTATACTGTAAGCTAATCAGCAGTGAAAATCACTTTCAATTAGCAAACACACCCCATCGTTTGTTCATATACTTCCGACTATCGGTCAATATCATACAAGGTGAGACGATGGATGAAAAAACAGCAAGTGAGAAAGTCGAAGAAGAGGAACTGGTAATCGATGTGGATGAGCCACAGGCTACTATAGAAGATCTCCCGGGCGTGGGTCCGGCTACAGCTGAAAAGCTTAGAGACGCTGGATTCGATGACTTACTCGCAATAGCTGTAATGAGTCCCTCTGAACTTGGTGAACAGGCCGAGCTAGGAGAGGCGGTTTCAGCGAAAATAATCGCCGGAGCAAAGAAACTTGCAAACATTGGAGGATTCATCAGTGGAGTTGCTTTGTTAGACAAGAGAAGCAAGGTCATGAAGCTCACTTCCTCAACTTCTGCTCTAGATGAGCTTCTAGGAGGAGGATTCGAAACGCAGTCAATAGTCGAAGTATATGGTGAGTTTGGCAGTGGTAAGACTCAGGTCGGCCATCAGCTAGCTGTTAATTGCGTCCTTCCAACAGAACAAGGAGGATTCGGTGGAGAGGTATTCTACATTGACACTGAGGATACTTTCAGACCAGAAAGGATTACCCAGATGGCGGAAGGAATGGGACTAGACCCTTCAGAGGTATTAGAGAGGATACACGTAGCCAGGGCATACAACTCAGCGCACCAAATGCTTCTAGTAGACGAAATACAGAGAATGGGAAGAAGCATAGATGTCAGACTTATCATCGTAGACTCGCTCACTAGTCACTTCAGAGCTGAGTATCTTGGTAGAGGAATGCTCGCCGCCAGACAGCAAAAGCTCAATCGCCATCTTAAGGATCTGAAAAAGCTGGCTGACGTTAACAATGCTCTAGTCTTAGTCACCAATCAAGTACACTCTAAGCCAGATGCCATGTGGGGTGATCCTACCAAGCCAATAGGTGGCCATATAGTGGGCCACGCTAGTACATTCCGCCTGTACCTTAGGAAGTCCAAGGGGGGCCGTAGAATTGCTCGCCTGGTAGACAGTCCTAACCTGCCTGATGGGGAGGCGGTCTTCAACGTGACAAGCGAGGGTCTGCGGGATTGATCACCCGCGGACCCCGTGTCCGAATCAGCTCAACTCAGACATAGCAGTTCTGACTTCTTGAATCAATGAGCTCAAATGCTTCTCACTAAATCCTAATTCAATATCGGCCGCATTGAATAGCTCTGGAAGAGTTTTGGTATTCCCAAGCCTCATTGCATTTGAGTAATCAGTAAGCGCTTTTTGCTGATCTTTCCTTTGAGTCCTCCATAGTTGTAAAGCACCTAGCTGAGCAATTCCATACTCGACATAGTAGAATGGTACTCCGAATAGATGTCCTTGCTGTTGCCATGAGACATCTCTGAATATCGAGTACTCATCCCAATCCATCTTCGAGCCAAATCTATCTCTAATTGAGTTCCAAACACTTGCTCGCTCCTCCCTTGAATGCTCAGGATTTGAGTAAATCCAATGTTGGAATGAATCAATTGTTGCTATCCATGGTAGAAGAAATATCACCCCTTCCAAGTGTCCAATTCTGGCTCTATCTGCATCATCTGCATCATAGAACTCTCCCCACTGATCCTGCGTCATTAGTTCCATGGACATCGAAGCTACTTCAGCGAACTCTATCGGATACCCCCTCTCCCCAATTAACTCAAGATGACTACAATATATTGAGTGAAAAGCATGACCTGCCTCGTGTATCATCGTCTCTAGATCTCCTTGTAGGCCTGCGGCATTCATGAAGATAAATGGTACCCTACTCTTCTGTAGATAGTACTGGTAACCTCCAGGGGCCTTTCCTTTGCGTGTATCCAGATCTAGCGTATCCATCTCCACAAGCTTATCGAATTTCTCTCCTAGGTCATTGGACATATTGTGAAACAGTGTCGAGAGCTTTTCCACCATTTCATTTACATTTTCGAAAGGCCTTAATGGTGCGCGACCATGTAAATCAGGACCCACGCCAGTCTTCTCATTCACATCCCATGGCTTGAGACTACCCAGTTCTAGAGTACCGACTCTTTCAGAATTTATTTCACGCATTAACGGCACGCACACCGCTTCTATGGCATCATGGAACTCTAAACAGTCTTCTTTACTGTAGTCAAATCTCTCCATTGCCCTAAACATATAGTCTGTATATGTCTCAAAACCTGCATTTATTGCAATTTTATGTCGTAGAGATACCAGCTCATCAAAAATTTCAGAGAGCCTTTCTTCGTCTTGCATTCTTCTATTGACTACAGCCTTCCAAGCTCCCTCTCTGATTGATCTATCATTTGACTCTAAGTATCTCCTCATTTCTGGGAGTGTATACTCATTACCATCGAATTCCACGGTCATAGCCCCATTTATTGTTTGTGACTCAGTAACTAACCTAGTCTGCTCTACTCCCAAAGGAATATTCTCTTTCCTGAAAATATCAATGTCATTTTTCATTGATCTAATCATCAAATCATACCTCGCTGGAAGATTGCCTACTGCCTCATGCTCTACCAATCTACGATTTAGCGAATCAGAGAACTCTGAGAGCTTCGGTCTAATATTTTCTACAAAATCTAGGAAAGAAGACCTCTTTTCCTCACTCTCAGTGTCACAAGTCATTGCAATGTATAGGAGAGCTCCCTTTTCTGAGATATGTTCAGATAGCTCAGATGCATCTCTAATTATTCCTTCAATACACTTTGAACATGAAATTTTCCTGTTCAGTAAATCATCCACATAGGGATTTATTTCATCCCAAACGCTAGGATCGAAGTCATCATGTACAAATGATTGGGTTTCCCTTTCTATTACGTCATTGCTCATATTCTTCCCATTGGGTCAATGGATATTATCCTGACTATTAATACTAGAAATCACTCATCGAGGCATGGAGTAGAAATGACTGCTCAATCATATCAGAATTCACCTCTACTCCCTCTTCTAAAAAACCAATTTTCTCCAGACCTTCTATCGTCGGAAAAGGCCTCCTAGCGATCAAGCTCGCTCCGACTATCTCAATTAGGCGCTCTGCGTCCTTGCTATGATTATTGTATTCATCTATGGGAAGAGATGTCTCTCCAATCCCTCCACTGGTGTCTATCTCGGGTAACCTTACCAACCATGCCTTTGTATCTCCTTTCGAAACCCCAGATCTGCCTATCGCAGTCCTAATCTGCCTTGTTCCAGATATAATTCTGAGAAATTCCGCTCCCGGATCCCTTGCAACCATCTTCCCCTGTTCCTCATTACTCCTCGACTTATGCCACGCGGACCAAAGATGGACCTCACTAGCAGCCACTTCATAGGAAATCAAACTCCATCTACTGTCCAGTCGCCACTCCTCGATTTCTGAGATGAGCTCGGGGACATTATCCACAGGAGTCGAGAATCTTAACCCCCACGCTGGAAACCATGGAACACCACTCATTCAGTACCCTCTGGCGACAGGGGTTCAATTGTACTTTCTCTTTTCCCTTCTAACTGTACGTCCTGCATCTCTAACAAGATTCTCGACTAATCTGGGGCTCCATCCTCTCAAATCAGATAGTCTTTCACAATCTTTCTCAGTAAGTTCAGCGACATCAGAAACCATGCTTACCCCCAATAATTTCGACATTTCCCTCGCCCTAACTCTTCCTATTCCTTTGAGGGATACCAGTCCTAGGATATCTGATTTACATCCGTATCTTACTCTACTGCGAACCTCCCCTATTGCCTCGATGAGAGTTTCATGAGCCTTGATGTCCATAGATGACATCTCGTCATCTTCAA
>CAXHFZ010000024.1:0-11222 GCA_964016325.1 uncultured Candidatus Poseidoniales archaeon
ACCTCTGATACTCTATTATCTTAGAAGATGGAACATTCATCACCCTGGGCCCCTTCGTCTAATTGCCTCAATGACGACGAAGGTGGACTGAGCTACAGCCTTGACGTTCCCTATGAGTACCGAGAGGCACCATTTCACACACGTATTCAAGACATACGCCCTCTTCCGAATAGTGTGAATAGGGTCGCATCATCAATATCTTTGTCCCTGCTGATGCTACTCAGTGTAGCCTCTAGCGGTTGTATGGGGCTCGCAATGCAGAGGGAGTTGATGGAGGGGATGAGGGACGATCCCCGTGAGGAAATTGTACCCGTTGAACCCATTGTGCAAGCTCACATTTTCGCTCAAAATGAGTGTATATTGCCCGGAACTGAGAGCTACAGTCAAGAAACAGACTGCTACTCTAACGAGAGTGTGATATTGGTCGATGAGACAGTTTCCAAGATGCTACTTGACTTCTCCGTGTCCTTTGAGTGGTCTTCAACCGTCGGAGAATTTCTGGGAAATAATACGGACGAACTCAGATTCGTTGAGATTACTCTGTTGAAACCAAATGGTGACAAGTGCTGGGAGTATCTTGCAACCAGCTCAGTGGGCCAGATGGCCTTGGAGCTTAGGAGCGAGAGTGACTGCACTATTTCCATAGGCAATTCTTCTGGTTTTACAAATGGAAATTGGGTTCTCCAAGTCAGGGCAAGGGGATATGCGTTATCCGCGCCCATCGATACACTTTCGTTTGAAGACGAGTTCAGAGTCTCACTATGGGTTACGAAGAAGTGCATTGTTTTCCCAGAAATACACTCAGATGGCGAGTGCACATTTAGCTCAGAGCTCGAATAAGGCTCGGTTGGCTGATGGATGTACTGGCGTAGCTCTTATGAGTGGTTGGCAGTTCGCCGGACTCCGAGGAATCGCATTGGATGAGAGCCTAACCCCACTTGTACCGCTTGACACGTATGAGCAGCACGCTGTTCACATAGGCACAAATCAGAAATCTTCGGACATGAAAGCATTCTTGGATACATTCAGACAGGATGGTAGCGGACTTCACCATATTGACATTAGACAGACCGATTCCAGGATTCGCACGGTAGCTAATTTCCTAGCAAACTATGACTCTAGCAGGATACTGGTAGTTAGCGCTCGTCAATACGGTCAGCGACCCGCGAGAATGTTCGCCGAGGCCATAGGAGCTAAGAGAATTGTCGGGAGATTCATCCCCGGAACTTTGACCAATCCAAAACTCAGGACTTACATTGAGCCTGAAGTAATCGTAGTCACGGACCCCGCAGCCGACTCTCAGGCTCTATCCGAGGCCGTTAGTTCTGGTATGCCCGTTGTCGGAATTTGCGATGCAAACAATAGATTGAGAAATGTCGATCTAGTTCTGCCAGCCAACAATAAAGGAAGGAGATCACTTGCTCTAATTTACTGGCTTCTTGCTAGAGAAACTCTGAAGATAAAAAGTGGGATATCCGATGTAGATTGGGAACGCTCTCAGGATGTTGATGACTGGGAGTCCTCTTTCTAGACTCAACAATATCTTTTGTTAGTTCATCTGATAACTGTAAAGCCGGTCCCGTGTTCATGGACTTCGGCCCAGTTCCTATTTCACTGGCCCCAATGGCAGGGGTAACTGATTTAGCTTACAGACTTCTTGCAAGGGAATGTGGTGCTGACTTTACTGTAACAGAGTTTACAGCTGCCTCTGGACTAACAAGGAGGAACACGTACTCCTGGCTTAAAGTCGAAACCGATCCCAGAGAAGCCCCCTTCATCCCTCAGATCTTCGGAGGAGATATTTCAGAGATGGCAAAAACAGTTGAAATGCTGGAAGATAGAGCAGACATAATCGATATTAATTTTGGATGCCCCGCGCCTAAAGTCTGTAGAAACGATGCCGGGGCCGCACTCTTGAGGGACCCGGATAAGGTAGTCAATATGGTAAGGAGATGTATATCATCGACAGATGTTCCAATCTCTGTCAAGATGAGACTAGGCACGGGCTCAGGAGAAAATACCGCTCTTGAAATCTCTCAAAGATTGGCTGAAGAAGGCGTTTTGAGAATTTGTGTCCATGGTAGGACTTTGAGACAGAGATACTCAGGAACAGCTGATTGGAATCAAATCAAAGAAATATCAGACTCTGTTGATATCCCCGTAATAGCAAATGGTGATGTCATAGATACTTACTCAGCTAAGGCTTGCCTCCAAGCCACAGGAGCCTCTGGACTAATGATTGGAAGAGGGGCAATAGGAAGGCCAACCGTGTTTCACGAGATAAAAGAGGGGATGGGATGGTCAGTTGGAAACCCTCCATGGGGAGAAGGCGGTCCTTCGAAAGCTAGGAGATGGTGTTGGGATAGATACCTAGAATTATCCGAAGAGGTATTCGACGAATCAGGTGGAAAAAATCTCAAGAGACACGCAGTATCGTTTACTAAAGGACTTCCGGGAGCCTCAGCAATGAGAGTAAGGCTACACTCAATACAGGATAAGGAGCAACTTGGTGACGAGGTAAGTAGGTATCTTCACAATCTCGAAGAAGATGGAACTCAGTCTGAAATTGCATCTTCTAATCTCTGAGATACTGTCTTCAGTCTTCTGAGCGTTCTATCGGCACTCCTCATCACATTCTCTGTGACCATATCCCCATCTTTGCCAGAAATCCTGAACCCATAGGGCATTCTACCCCCTAGTGTGTTGAGGAGTATTTTTTTGGAATCTAGCTCAACATCTGATAGTATCTCCTCAACCTTTTCAATACTCAGAGACTTACTCTTTGCACCAGAGATCAATTTCTTAGAAGTATTGGCATCAATCCTTCCCAAACCACCCCTTGTCATAAGCCACTCTTCACCTCTAGCATCAAATTGCCTCATTACTCCGACAAAGATATCCTGAGCTATCCTGCTCATCATGGGGACTCTCTGAACTAATCCGGCCGCCCTCATCTTGTCAACCGATCTACCCACTCTAGAGCGAGTCTCTCCCATCCTGTCTGAAAGTCCCAGAATAGTTCTCGGATCGCTAGATGTACATAGCTCGATCAGGATTTTACTTGCTAGACTGTCTCCAATGCGAACTCTCTCTCCAGAAAGCCCCAGATCTCTAGCCAATGACTCGAGATGACCATCATCTTCCGAGGTCGGCCCTGGCTCTGAAATCATTATTCTAAGTGGAGGAATTTCATCTGGTGAAGGCACTTCCATCCTTTCATCAGACATTGAAATAGAACCAGAAAGCTCCCTCATCCTCAATTTTAGTACGGTTCGTGCTTCATTAGTAACCAGTTCCACGGCCGAGGAAATACTCCCTCCCCTCAGTACATGAATATGCCATCCCCTATCAGTGTTTGACGATATTAAACCACATTCTCTAAGTTTTACCAGTTGATGATGAATACCAGTTTGTGAAAGCCCAGTCACTTCACAGAGTGATTTTGCATCCCACCTCCCCAATGGCTCTTTCAGAAAAGCCTCAGTCATGATTCGATGAAGCGCACCTTGCCCCTCCTCAATACCTCCGCTCTCACTTTTCCTCCTTACCAGGCCCATAGAATCCAGGAGCCAAGCTAATAGGACATCAGGATTTGTACTTCCTGTGGGCATCGGGAACTCGACCAGTCTTAGTCTGAACACAACCGTCCCCCGAGATTGGGGGTTCTATAGAATTCCCAATAGTGGGTATGAAATAAGACAATTAACAACACTTTGACTATTACGAACAGTCTACTCTGATGTCAAGCCATGGGTACTCAACGTTGGATCTCCTCAAACCAACTAAATGTGGAGCAAGAGATAAACCAGATTGATTTACAATCCCTCTTTTTCTTAGTACCGATATTGCTGAGTGGACAGATGCCCTGGATCTTCCAAGGTCTCTAGCTAGTTGAGCTTGAGACTTGGGACCCTTTTCCTCGGTAAGCCTTGCTACCACCACCCTCTGAACTTCTGAGAGTCCAACAGGCATCATTGCAGCGGCCCTTGAATCATCGGTGACCCCGGTCCCCTCCAGAATCTCGACCTGTGCTGGAGCACCGAAGTAGTAGCAGGTTCTTCCGTTAACTGGTACCACTGTAACTATTCCTTCCTTGGTGAGACTGTCAAGATGGTGACGTAGTGTACCGTTTGCTGCGGATAGCCTTCTTTGAAGCTCCCTGAAGTGTATGCCTGGGGATTTTTCCAATGTCTCAATAATTCTGATTCTCAATGGGTGCTCCCAGCCCGTCTCTCTGTGTGCAATCATGGTGCCCTGTGCTGCCGGAAATAGTAGTTGGAAACCACCTCCCAAACCTAGCGCTGCTCCTCCCAATGCACCGATTGAGTCCACGTACCATGGGCGAGTAGCCTTCCACTGGTCAAACAGCGCCATAATTTCGACGGTTAACATGCGGGGTTTTAATGATGTGTCTTAATGCTCATATGGATTTGTATATTAGGACTTCACTTGGGGCCCTCAATTTTACCATTATGTATTTTCATGTAGGCCACTAGTGGCGAAAGTAGTTTGCCTGCCCTTCTGCCGTGCTCAGTTAGACTGTATGTTACTCTGACTGGTGGACCGTCTTCTACCAGTCTCTCCACCAAACCGAAGTCCACGCATGTTGTCAGTTTATCAGATAAGGTGCGACTACTTATTCCCCTAAGCAAGCTCCGCATCTCGTTAAACCTACGATCTCCAGCAATGTACAGAGTGGCCAAAATCTCAGTGGTCCATCTCGAGCTGAATACCGAGAATGCATCAACTGCAGAATCTACTTCCCAACCAATATCGAATTCTTCGTCATTATACTTGGAAAACAACGTACGTATTTCCTTACCAAGAAGCATCACTTCATCAACCTGCTTCTCAACCTTCCTTATGTCTCTTTTTGTTAACCTAAGTGGCCCCCCTGGCATAGTATCAGGTATTCCACAAGGTATCTAGTGTATAAAATGCACCTACGTGTAATCGCCATCACTGTGCCAATCAGATAGTAGATTCAGGAGGTCGGTGTGAAATCTACACCGGTAGGAGGAAACAAGAATGGACAAATTTCTAGAACAATGGATTGAAGAAATGATTGGAGAGCAAGATATATCTGGAGAGATGCATAACATAAGTGTCAGATCGATACTTTTTGCGATTATAGCAAACTACAGGGCCCCAGCATGGGTCCAGTCGCCACTGAAGAATCTCTAGGATGATTTGTACTTTGGACGTCTTCCCTCGATAAGAGCACTGAGCCCTTCCTGTGCGTCTTCTGTACTGAATATCTCTTCCAGTTTTTGTAGCTCGAGCTTGAGGCCATCCTCCAACGAGGAACCAGTTTTTACATCGGAAAGTAAACCACTCGCCACACTGAGTGCTATAGGAGCTACTCTTGATAGAGATTTTATCTGTCTTGAAACTCTAGGATCCTCTGGATCAAGGTTTTCGGGTACCTTTCCAGAAATTAACGACTCAATATTCTCATCAGAATAGAAGTCTTTCGCGAAGAGGGCTACTTCACTGTCATAATTCAATGGTTTTCCGGGATACTTCAGGTCAGGCTTTTTGCCCACCAGGGAAAACACAGTATCTTCTACATCGGAAGACTCCACTTTATGCGTCAGAAGACCTAGATCGAGTGCTGTTGAGGAATCTAGGAAGTTTCCAGCAAGAACTGCATATCTGGCACATTCAACACCACAGATCCTCGCAGTTCTCTGAGTTCCTCCAAGGCCAGGATAAATTCCTATCGATGTTTCTGGAAATCTGAATTGAGTCCTCCTAGTGCCAATCCTGTAATCACAGGAAAGCGCCAATTCAAGGCCTCCTCCAAGCGCTAATCCCGTCGTTAGGGCAATGGTTGTCTTCTCGCATTTCTCGATACTATTGAAAACATCATGCCCGTCGGATGTGAATTCGTATATATCTTGGAAAGAGTCATCCCTGAGCTTGTCCACGAAGAATTTTACATCTGCTCCTGCAACAAAGGCTTTGCCAGCCCCCTCGAATACAACTGTGGAAATGTCTCCTCTAGAATTGATTTGATCCATAATTTTCCCAAGTTGGGAAACAAGACTAACATTCAGAGCATTCATTGCCTCTGGACGATTCAGTCTGACTCTTGCAATTTCACCTTCTATGGTTAAATCAACATAGGAGAACTCGAACTCCTCCGTTCTATCGGAGAACCACCTGGGAAGCTCAATTTCAGCCATTTGCGAATAATTTTGAGCCATCCTCGAGGCTTCACTGACTCCTATTTCATTAGCGATCTCGAACGGTCCTTTCGCCCATCTCAAACCAACCTTAGCTCCTCTGTCAACATCTTCCATTGAGCATACCTCCTCCTCAACAATCTGAGCAGAAACAGAGAAAACCTGTCCCAGAAGCCTCTCGGAAATTATTCTCTTAGTATCCTCATCGCATTCCTCATCATCTGTAATTTCCCATAATCTTCCGCCCTCTACCAGATTCCTAAGGGAGTCTGTTCCGATATACCTGGGTGTATCCAACTGTTTGGCTAGGTAATCGGTTGAATGTAATGCAATGGGCGGGCCTGTTAGATTCATCAAAGCGAATGGACCCATTCCAATGTTGAAAGCGGTTCTGGCAACCGAATCAATCTGTGCGGTGCTCCCCACTCCTTCTTCCAAAAGCTTGCAGGCTTCATTTAGCCATGGTACGAAGAATCGATTTACCACAAAGCCCGGACGGTCTTTGCAAACAATGACTACTTTTCCCATTGATTTACAGTACTGCTCCACCAGCTTGATACTTCTCTCGGAGCTTTCAGCAGCTGGAATCACCTCAACAAGCCTATTTTTTGCAGGGTGGTAGAAGAAGTGTAGGCCAACAAACCTATCCGGTCTGCCAGTAGATGATGCCAGCTTATCCACAGACAACGAAGATGTATTGCTGGCCAGTATGGTATGACTATCGCATACATCGTTCAAAGTCTCAAAAACCGCCTTTTTTATATCAAAATCTTCGAAAACAGCTTCAATGACCAGATCTGTCGATGGATCGACATTCTCTGTCCCCACTACGCCAGTAATTCTTGACTTAATCTGCTCTACCTGCCTAGAGTTGAATATCCTACGCTCCTCTGCTTCTTTTAGAAACTCTGACACAATCCCGTGCCCCCTGTCTACCCACTCTTGCTCCCTGTCTACCATCTGGACATCGAATCGCTCTTGAGCACTCTTCTGTGCTATCCCAGAACCCATATTCCCCGCACCAATTATTGCCACCTTCTCAATCGGTTCCATGGCCATCCGAAGAGGGGACAATCAATGAATGCAACGGATGATTTGTCCAATTCAAACCAATGAATTTATTCATTCCGCATCCCCCATGCGTAGCGTGCCACGACGCGGGGTCATCTCGGTGATTGTGATATTTTTACTTCTATCATCTGTCTCTCAGATGGCAATAGCCAACAGTGGTGGCAAGTATAATTCTTCTAATGGATGTGGTTGTCATGGGGGCTCTGCTGCCTCTCCAACACCAACTCACAACTTTCCTTCTACCTACTCGCCCGGACAGAGCTATTCTTTGAACATAGGGATGAATGGGGGAGTATCTGGGTCCAAGGGAGGATTCAACCTACAGGTTTCCGATGGAACGCTAGCCACTGGGGTTGGGATTATGAACACTCAAGTCAACTCTGCAGGAAACCAAGCAACTCATCAATTCCCAGATTATAGAAGCTGGTCTTTGGATTGGACCGCTCCATCAGCTGGCTCAGGCACCGTTACGTTCCAGTTGGCGGTGATGGCTGCCAATGGCAATGGAAACAATGCCGGAGATGGATGGGCGACTCTAACACATCAGTCAAGTGAGGACTCCGGCTCCACAAATACCCCTCCCACGGCATCATCAGTAAGCTATGTCCAATCCTCTCCAACTAAGGAGACCGGACTGGGAGTCAGCTACACATATTACGATGAGGATGGAGATTTCGAGCAAGGCACATCTATCCACTGGTTCAGGGATGGTCTTAGAGTTACTCAGATTGATGATCTAATGGATATTCCTAATTCTTGGATTTCTAAGGATCAGAGCTGGAGAGTAGAGGTTACTCCCAATGATGGAAATGAATTTGGAGAAATGGTTTCCTTGGATCCTATCTCAATAGGAAATACTGCGCCAATTGCCAGAGACTTGTCAATAGGGCCAGAATCACCAATGGATGATGACGACCTAATATTGAACTGGGAGTACTATGACCTTGATGGAGACCCACAAGATGACCAACAGACTACAATTTATTGGTTCCTGGATGGCTCTAGAGTACCGGAGTTAGACGGAGAAGAAACTGTCTCCAGCTTAATGATTAGGTCGGGTGATGAATGGGAGGTTTCTATCGCTCCTCATGATTCCTCAGACTTCGGACTAACAGTTTACAGTGGGATAGTCGTCATAGGATCCTCAAATACAGGGCCCTCAGTTTCTGCGTTCATCTCCACTACTGGAAATACCTTGACTACCGACTCCTTACAATTACTGGTTACTCCCTACGACCCAGATGGAGACACAATCCAGTCCACCGAAATTAGATGGTTTAGAGATTCTACGATGGTCGCAGCATTTAATGACGAGACGGTTGTTAGCCCCTCCTTCACCTCCAAGGGAGAAACGTGGGAGTCCCATGTTCGGGTATTCGATGGCCTAGTCTGGTCCGAGTGGTTTGTAACAGATTCTGTAAATATCGTCAATACCCCTCCAGTTGTTACAAACATCTCACTCTTCCCAGAGGGAAAACTGACAACTGACTCTGATCTGTATGTGGAATGGGAGCAATTCGATATCGACGGGGATTTGGAGCAAGCCAGTCAAATTAGATGGTGGGTTGATGGTGAGTGGATAACTGAGTATGATGGACTAGAATCAATTTCCTCCTCTGAGGTCGACAGAGATGAGCATTGGTCCGTGCAAGTTATTCCCGGTGATGGAGAAAGTCTTGGGACCTCAATGAAGACCAATTCAAGAGCTATCGAGAATGCAAATCCCGTAATTATGGAAGTAACTCTACAGAATCCACCATTCGGTCCAGTCGTTACCCAACCAAACTCGTTAGAACCTCTCCTTGCAATTACTCAGACCATGGATCCTGATTCCGAACCCGTAGAATTGAACTTTACTTGGCTAAGAGATGGATTCATAGTAACGGATCTTATTGGGCAAGATAGAGTTGATTCAGAAAGACTTGAGCCAGGTCAGGATTGGGAAGTTCTTGTAACCGCAACTGACCCATGGGGGCTTACTGCTAATCTATCTGCTTCAGTTGTAATAGCTAATCTGCCCCCGGTTCCACTCTGGTCTACCATACCTCCCACCCCAATATCTGGTTCCACAGCAACCTTTGATGCGACTAGTTCCTATGATATGGATGGAGAAGTTTCCTCTTATCTCTGGACTATAGACGGAGTAGAGGTATCTGGAAGCACTGTTGATGTCATTATGGGTCCTGGACCTCATTCAATCTCACTCACCGTTACCGATAATATGCAGGAGGTCCAATCATCTACATCGTCCATAGTCTATGATGATCCACAGACTGCTCTATCCCTCGTAGCAACCCTAGAAGGAGATCAGGTGAGACTAGTTTGGGCTGGCACATCAGATGAATATAGGATTTACAGATCTACAACGCCGATATCTTCAGTTGTTGGATTAACCATGTTCGATGAGATACCAGCATGGGGCGAACCAATACCCACGCCATTGACTCATATTGGATCTACACAATATAAGGAATGGAGCGAACCTGTGCCAGTTGCCACAACATTGTACTACGCCGTGACATCAGTAGTCCAAAACCAAGAGATAGTATGGATCGTGGATGGTCAGAATCATGCCAGTGTGGATGCTACTTCCATAGCCTCATCCTCACAGGAATCAACTGAACAAGCATCTCCAATAATATCCATGACAATATCTGGATTAATGGCTACTCTGGGTGTTCTTTCTCTGATATTTGCCTTAACAGAGGCAAGGAGGAAATCAGAATGAAAAGGAATGCATTTGTTATTCTAATTTGTATCACACTGATTCTAGCTCCAGGTAGCTCTGTTGCAAATCCAGGAGGGAACGGGGATGGCAATAGAGACTACTCTTGTGGGGGGTCCTGTCATGGTGACCCTGCTCTAAGTATGCCTTCAGATGCAACCATTGAGATCACACTCGGGAATGAGGCTTTCTCAGGGCAAGCTGTCGCTATACATGTTACAATAGAAGGCATCAGTACCCCCAGCCGGATGATTGGAATATTCATCCTAGGCTCTCTGAATGGAAATTCAGACACCCCAGAAGATCACGGCTGGCATTTGATTCAAGATCCAAACGGGGGCTCATCCAATTATATCGAGACGAAGGCATCTTCCTCCGGTTCAGCGACAGTAACGTGGGTCTTACTTTCGCCTGAAAGTTCTGGAAGCCATGTTTTGTATGTGGAAATCCACCATGGTTCTTATGCTGGAGACAAGGCTTTCACAGGTGTCAGTCAACCGTTTGAGGTTAATGTACAAGATGTTCCCGCTGGACTCCCCGGTCTAGCTGATGACTGGGTCGCTCCCTCGTTCAGAGTCTCAGGAGACAATAGTCCGTTGACTATCAATACTAGGAACTCGACTGGCATAAGTGTGGAATGGATGCTCGATGGAGAGTGGAACCCCACTAATGCTGAATTGTACTGCAAAGAAGATCCAATAGATGTATGTAATTACTGGCAGGTCAGTATTCCTGCTACCATTGGAGAAGCCAATATCCTGTATAGAGTTACAACATACAATGGAACCTTTGCTGTAGAACAGCCATGGCTCAAGATGGGAACCGCTCCTCCTCCATTTGAGGGGGAAATCTGGTCCGCCAGAGCACACTCCTTCGCGTTCGCATTATTGATAATCTCATTTTTAGTGACTCTACAAGCCCGACTATACCCTCAAGATGACAGAAATGTTTTGGATCAGACGCAGATTGTGACCTCATCAGAAATGATCAGCTCTGAGGAGAACCCCGGATGGCTGTGGAATTCTGAAATAGAGGAATGGGTGGAAGACCCCGAATACCAAGGAGGGGGAAATTAGTGGTAAGCTCGGCTACAATTCACACCGCAATGGCTGAGATTGTCATCGGCTCAATGGTTTTAGCAACAATCTGCGCAATTGGATGCTCTATTTCGAAATTCCTACCTCCGTCGAAACTTAACAGCCCGTCACTATTGGTTCTGTCTCTTATACACATCTGAC
>CAXHFZ010000025.1:0-9960 GCA_964016325.1 uncultured Candidatus Poseidoniales archaeon
AATCAGCTCTTGTGAATCCCCTTATCGAGTCATGGACCACACTTTCAACTAGATCTCTATTCTCAATCCTGACGCTATTCTCGATCCATGACCCAGGAGAGTCAAGGGAAAGGGCCTCGACCAGCTTCTCCCATTGTCCACTAGTCCCGACACCTATGGCAAACCAACCATCACTGACCTGAAAGACCCGGTATGGAACGAGATTCGGATGACTACTGCCCATCCTCCTTGTTTCCATGCCCATCAGGGCATTGTGTCCTTGGTTAACCAGAGAGGCAAGAGCAGTGTCCCACAACGAGATATCTATCCTAGCTCCCTCCCCGGTCTTCTCTCGTCTGAGTAGACAGGCCAGTATCGAGCTGACCGCGTTCATACCAGTCATTACATCTATCCAAGCCACCCCTACCTTGGCTGGATCCCCCCCCTCCTCGCCGGTTACTGACATGATGCCACTTCTGGCCTGCATAGTCAGATCGAATGCAGGCTCATCCCTGCGAGGACCCGTCTGTCCATAGCCCGATATGCTACAAACAATTAGATCATTCCTAACAGGCCCGAGAAGCCTGTCGAACGTTCCCGGTCTGAAGTTCTCGATTATCACATCCGACTCCTCAATCAAGGATCGGACCTTCTCTCTCTGATCCTTGATATTTGCAAACAGTATCTTTTTTCCACGGTTGCATGAGAGGAAGTAGGATGCTACCTCATTTCCGTCGAACCCTGATTGAAAGGGAGGTCCCCATTTTCTGGAATCATCACCCCAAGGGGCTTCAATCTTGGTAACTTGGGCACCCATATCGGAAAGGGTCTGAGCGGCGTGAGGGCCTGCTAGGATTCTGGATATATCTAGGACCTTAATTCCCTCTAGCGGTAGTATCATGTGTCCCGCTGAAGAGCCCTCCAATTGAAATTATTCTAAGATTAGACCCGGTCGAAATCCGTTCTGGATTCAAATTGGGGTCCAGATCCCCATTGCCCTAGCCACACACCATCCTGACCACCCCTCAAAGACCCCGAGAGAACCGCCTGCTAGCATGCCAGCAGATGCATACCACAGATATGGGAGCTCGACAATGTCGAGGTAAGCCACACCAGCGATACAAAGACCACCTACAATGGATGCAAGACCCCCGAAAAGTCGTAGGGCCTTACCCTTAGCATCGATGTTGCATTCCATGACCATGAGCAAAACCTCTCACCTGAGGTAATAAACACGTGTTTTCACAAAAACACGACTATTTCCTGGTGGGTACTCTGAAACCGACGTACCAAATCCCAACCAGTCCAACCATAAGAACCGCACCCGTCCCGAAGCCCGGATCAGCACCATTCCAGGTAGACGGGTCACTGAAAGTGCCGGTCCCTCTGGTCGATACCGCCCAAACGAAGTATGCAGACAGTGAAGTCATAACCCCGATCAGTGAGACGACTCCATACTTCGCATGCTTGGGAATAGTCTTACCAGTGGCGTAATACTCGAAAATGGCGGGCCCGAAGTAGTCATTGGTAAGGGTCCACCGGAAAAGCCTCTCACTGGATATGGAGAAAAAGTAGGCGGCGGGCACAGCCCAAGACACCGTGGGCCACCCCGGGATCCATATCCCAATTATTGCGAAAACCACGAAGAGACCACCCAAAGTGGTGTATAGCTTACTTTTTGATGGACTATTGGAGACCGAATACCTCTCCACTATCTCATCTACAGTCCCGAGTCTTTCCATGTGGCTCATGTCTGCTAGAGGCCGGTGCTTTAAGTCCAGATGCCCAACTGCCTTCAACGAGGCGCTCAATGAGTAACATGAAACACAAGGTCACCTTCAGAGTGGTGTGAGTGACGAATATGTCCTCCCAAGGAAGGCCACTCCAGACTCTCCATTACGCCTCGCAGTGATGATATCAGGAGGCGGTTCAGGCCTCAGAGCACTGCTGAAGCACCAGCAGGAAGCCGATAGAGCGCATATCACGACGCTGGTGATAGCGGACTCCGAGTCAGCAGGGGGACTGAAGCACGCAATGGACGCGGGTGTAGAATCCTTCTCCGTCCCCCTTCCTCAAGAACATAGGGGGGCCGAGAGGAGGAAGGTCCACGAGGAACAGATAATCAGAATCATCGAATCCAAGGATATTGAGATGATTGTCCTGAGCGGATATATGAGAATCCTGACCTCCTCTTTCGTGTCTCGATGGAAGGGGAGACTGGTGAACATTCACCCGTCACTGCTTCCAGATTTCCCAGGCGCACATGCTCAAAGAGATGCCCTAGAGGCAGGAGTGAAGGTGTCGGGGTGCACAGTACACTTCGTAGACGAGGGAGCTGACTCGGGCCCTATTATCGAACAGAGGGAGGTTCCAGTACTCGAGTCTGACACCATTAACACACTAACGGATAGGATCAAACAAGCAGAGCATGAGCTATACCCTAAGGTACTAGATGACATATCCTCAGGAAGGGTGCTACTCTAAGTCACTGGGCTGATTTATGTTTCTAACCACTTCCTCTCTCGCCTCTACCAGCACATGGTCCATTCCACGGAACTGATCTCGAAGAGGCCTCCTGCTACTTCCCACCAAGTTAGCTACTTCAGGTCTAATGAGAGCTAGTAGCGGATGTGTTCTACCCGAGCAGACGGGCATAGCAACTTTACAGTCCCCAATTCCTCTCTCGAGGTCAACAAGAAGATCCAGTTCTAGCCAAGGAACGTCAACAGGCGCTATCTGCAAAGGATCATTGCAGAAGGGGTCTGTTAATGCATCCAGTATCGCTTCGATAGGGCCAGCATATGGGCTGGAATCAACCACCCACTCAATTTGAAGAGAGGAATCCAGTACCCTACCGTACTTCTCCATATGCTCAGGTGAAGCAACTGAAATTCTGATTGGCTCCAAACCCGCCTCTGCTAGAGTCATGGCAACTCTCTGTATGCATGCGACACCATCAACTTGCAACAGGCACTTGTCACTACCCATCCGGGCTGATCTGCCACCGGCTAGGACAAGGGAACGCAAGCCCTCACCTCAACTCGTCCAACTTGCTTAGAGCATATTGGATTTCATCCATCAAATCCAAGGCCCTGCTCATGAAGACTGCCCTCTCCTTCCTTCCTTCCGACTGCTCTAACCAAACCATTAGCTGCCTTATGTCTCTGGAATCCCTCATTATTGTCCACTCCAGTACGCTTTCTGCTATCGGGTCCTCTGAGGGCAACAGCCGTCCAGACATGACTATCTGTCAGGGTACTCACACATATCCGCTTCGTTTCATAGTGCTCCTAGGACCTACTTCCTAACGCTTTCTAACATGTTTCACGATGGAATTCTATCAGGAGCGTTCATGAAGGTAGAGTTCTCCGCAGTAATCAAGCTTAGGCCCACTCGAGGGTGTCAATCACCCATCACTGTCGATTTTCGGCTACTGGAACGAGGCCCCGAAAGTGGGCCCAATAGCGAAGGAGAAATGAAAATATGTCACAAGAAGGAAAGTATGTCATACACGCTTCCATCCGAACGGATGGAAACGTCCAGAGGAAGGATGTAGTTGGCGCAATTTTCGGTCAGACTGAAGGTCTGCTCGGCGAAGCGCTCCAACTAAGAAAACTACAGAGAACAGGTCGAATTGGGCATGTTGACGTGGTTCTTCATCAGAACAAGGGTAAAGTGCAAGGAGAGATTCTAGTATCCTCGTCACTGGATCAAGTCAGTACAGCAGTAATAGGAGCCGCTCTGGAAACAATAGATAGGATTGGCCCATGCAAGGCCGTCATTAAAGTAAAGATGATTGAGAACCAACAGTCTTCCAAGAGAGACCATGTAATCGAGAGAGGAAAGCAGCTTCTGCTGAAGATGGTAAACTCTGGTGTAGACGACTCAAAGAATATCCTGGAAGAGGTCAGAGCGGTTCTGACATTGGATAAGGAGACAGAGTACCATGGGATGACCGCAGGCCCAAATGTCACTGAGTCAGAAGCAATCATAATTGTCGAAGGCAGGAACGATGTTAGGAATCTACTCAAGTTTGGAATTAAGAATGCGATCGCAACAATGGGCTCCGGAATTAAGCCAGAGTTAGTCGAGCTTGCCAAAAGAAAGAAGGGAGTCACGGCTTTCATAGACGGAGATCGTGGGGGAAAACTCCTCCTAATGGAAATAAACGGTCAGCTGGGGAAGTCTCTCACGCACGTCGCGATGGCCCCCCAGAGCAGGGAAGTAGAGCATCTTGAAGGCAAAGTAGTCACGAAGTACCTACAGCAGAAGGAAGTCGCAAGCAAAGCAGTACCCAGGATTCAATCAGAGTTGAACAAGGAAGACGACAAATCAGTGGGCAGAGGAAACGAGTCGTTGGTCGCTCCAGACCATGTAAAGGAATGGGCTTCTCACCTTGAAGGACTCAAGAAGAACAATGCTGTTATCATCCTAGAGGATGGTTCAGGAACTGATCCGATTGGAGCTAGAGCTCTTGCAACCGCTATGGCCGAGGCCGAGGGAGCCACAGGACTTGTCTTCGCTGGCAAGGTTAATGACAGGATTTTCGAGCTGGCATCAGGGGCCGGTATTGAGAATGTCCTCGGTACATCGGTGGGTGGAGTAACCCGAAAGGGCAACGTACAAGCTTACTCTTCTGAAGACCTCTGATAATTACGTCCGGCGGGACGTAGTCCCGTTTGGAACCCGCGTCTTGGCAAGCTGATCAGCAGAAGGCATCAAAAGTCCACTAGGTCCGCTCTAACTGATGGATCAGACCACCGCCGGCATTCTGGCCCTCTACGGCATTCTGGGAGTCACGATCCTCGCTCTCTGGCTCAGACATAGATCAGTCCTGACCCAGAGAGACAGAATGATGAACAGAATGGGCGATCTTCAGACCAACTTATCCGACACCACCCAGAGGCTAGACCTGCTTTCTAGAGGGGTGGATACGATCCTAGGTGAGACTCCCGAAGTTCGTAATCTACTTGGAGTACACCGTAAGCTGGAGAGTGCGGAGAATCTACTATTCGACCAAGGAATAGCAGTCAGCTCAAGTGAGTCATGCGCAATCGCCTCTCACGCTGCAAAGGCAATCATCGAGAAGCACAGCACAGAACCCGGCGAAAGCACTCCAATACTTCCAGGACTGCTCCCCCTCGTTGTAAGACTCGATGCTATTCTAACGGAGGCAGAGATGAGGGCCGAGGACTTGGAACTCAACGGAGGAGAGCATAGAATCCTCGGTGAGCTATTCCATGCGTCCGCCAGGACCTCAAGGGCCGCGGACTGCTATAGAATGGCAAATCAGATGGACCCGGAGGACTCTTCATCTCTGAGGTCTTTGGCTAGAATTCAGAGAGAATCGGGAGAATTGGAAACCCTGGATAGAACGCTTGAGAGACTGTTAGCGACTTCCCCCGATGATCTAGAGGCCCTCGCAGAACAAGCCGCGATACTAGTCGGTTCTGATGATGAGAGATATGATAGAAACAAGACACGGCTCGTTGCTTTGGGTGAACCTCTGGAAGAGACTGAAACCCCATCTAAGCTATCTGAAATAGCCCTGAGAGCGAAAGACTCCAGGATTTCTGGAGATCCATCCACCCTAGATTCCAACGACTCCCCGTTACTAGTAGAAAGAGCGGCTAAGCTAATCGGATTGGGAGAGGCAGGCGCCGCCCTTGAGGCAATTACGAAAGCGATTGAGATGGATGAGGACAACGGACCAGCCTGGCTTCTGCATGCACGCATACTAGCCGCAGGAGAAGGCAATTCCAAGGAAGCCATTCGGAGTATCAGAAGAGCAACCGCCCTCGGAGAATACGGAGTGATAATGGAATCCGAGATTCTAGAGAATGAAGGGAGACTAGATGCCGCTCGAGCGGTTTTGGAAGAGCACCTTGAAACACTCCCAGAAGATGCAGAAGCCAGAGCCAGACTTAGCCTAGTCCTGATGAAGGCCGGCTCAATAGACTGGGCAAAAGCAACCCTCAACGAAGCTCCCCCCATTTGCTGGGAGAGTTCCCACATGCACGTCATGGAGGGGAGACTGCATTTGCATGATACGGAGAAATACAGAGACGAGTATGGAAATCATGACCCCATACTCCTGATAGATGCGTTGATCTCATTCGACGCAGCGATAGATCACGATAGGGAAAACGGCCTGGCATGGCTCGGTAGATCTAGGGCTCTGAGATTCCAAGGCTCACACAATGAGGCTGAGGTCGCACTGGTCAGGGCCAGGAGATTGATCCCCAATCACACATCAATTCCTTTGGAGGAGGCTCATCTTTGCATAGAAATGGGTAAACTCGACCAGGCAAATACCCATATTGCCGAAGCCGCCACACATCTTCATGAACACCCAATAGTGCCTTTTGTCAGAGGCTTGATAGCGGCAAAACAGGGTAGGATGACTGAGGCACAGACTCTTTTCACCAAGGTTCTAGCAATAGACCCAGACCATGTTAGAGCAAGACTGAACAGATGCTCCGCTTCCTTACTAAAGGGAGATTTAGACATGGCACTGGATGACTCAGATCACTTGATTTCAATCTCACCTGCCCTTCTTATAGCGAGACAGAGAAGAGCGGAGGTTCTCATGAACCTCGCCGACTGGACAGAGGCAGAGGCAGAACTCAGGAGGATTCTGGATAGAAGAGACGAGCACGTCATGGCTCTAGTTCATCTGGGAACTTGTCTGATCGCGATGAACAAGGCGGAGCAAGCTGAAAGGCCACTAAACTCAGCTTTACGGATAGACTCCTCTAACTCAGACGCATGGTATCAAAGGGGTCTCTTGTACCTGGATTTCGGTAGAGGACAAGAGGCTCTCTCCGACTTCGAAAGTGCCTCTAGGAACGATCCAAAGCACATTGACGCAAGACTGATGATAGCAGCAATTTTCCATGAGAGAGGAGATACAAAGAATGCGTCCAATGCCTGGAGAAAGGTTCTGGATATCGATCCACAACATAAACTGGCTAGAAGGAGGTTGGAAGAGTGCAACGGAAGAGACGCAACTCCAGCTAAGATCCTGAGGCCGGAGGATTGAATCACCTCCTCCTCTGCGAAGGGACATGGCCAACACTGTAGAGCCCGGGAACAATGCTCCAAACTTCGAACTTCCAAATGCCAATGACAGCTATGGCAACGGGACAGTTTCACTGTCTGAAGTAATCGGTGACAAAGGCGGAATAATCATGTTCACCTGTAATCACTGTCCATATGTGGTAGGCTCAGAGCCAAGGATTGAGAATATTGCAGAGAAAGCGAGAGAAAGCGGACTCGGTTTCGTGGGAATAAACTCGAATGATCCAGTGAAGTATGAATCGGACTCATGGGATAACATGGTAAAGAGAGCATCAAGGGGAATGACCTATCCTTACCTACATGATGAAGACCAGACGGTAGCAGTATCATATGGGGCCGAGAGAACCCCTGAGTTCTATCTCGTTTCCTCGTCGGGAACGGTCGTTTACAGGGGCAGGATGGATGACTCCCCGAGAGATCCTTCGCATGCATCAACCTCAGATCTTTCAGATGCCATGGACGAGCTCTTGAATGGTGAGAAAATTTCTAACCCCCGCACAGATAGTATTGGATGCTCCGTCAAATGGAAGCTGTGATTAGTACTGTTCCAGAACCAACTCGGTTTGAGTCGAACTAATCTCAGCCGGTGCGGTGAGCCACATTTTGTCGAGCATCTCCCTTAGCCCTAAGGTATCGTCAACGTGTACCACTGCAATCAAGTCAGCGTCACCGCTAACCTCGTAGACACTCTCGACATTCTGCCAGCTTGCAAACTCCCCGGCAAGAGAGCCTATTTCTGTTCCAGGTCCAACCTTCAGCCTAATCAAAGCAGTTAGCCCAATACCTGATTCTCTAATTGTGTAGCCTCTGATTACTCCTTCCTCCTCCAGCCTTTTCATGCGTGTCCTGATAGTCCTCTCCGTAACTCCAACCCTGTCTGCGATTTCAACAAAAGAGGACCTGCCAGCGTCTCTCAATACATTCAATATTGATCGGTCAAGAGAATCTACCTTCATACGAGTTTTATCCGCTTTATGTATAGTATTTGTATCTATTCTTCATATTTATGATAAATATAAAACAAAAAAATCCTTTTTTCGTATATTTGTGAAATTATTATCAGAGGTTGCGTTCAAATGGGACCCCTTGTCTTGCGCATCATGGCGAGGGAGGAGGCAGTGTACCTTCTCCGCCGGCAGGAGTACCTGGACGAGGTGTCCTCGCTCGACCTTCCTTCTTCCTACGCTGCATGGTACAATGTGGATGTAGCCACGCTCCTCAACAAAACCAGAATAGTCGGTCACGAAGTTGACACCGAGACTGGGCAGTCATTGGTATTCTTCGACAGGAGCCTGATGCTGTGTTGTCCCGTTTCTGGTAAGATGCACCACTATCCCAAGCACCTGCTTCACTGCTTTGTAGATGACAACAGGTGTGATTTCTCAGATCAGGACGGGGTCCTCTTCAGGGCCGAACTATTCTCCATCTCGCCTACAGGTGAGCAACTTTGCTGGGAAGCGTGTTGCAGATCTGAGATGGAAGTTCCAGAAGTACAGACAAAGGTCTCTCGTTGGCTGAGCTGGTTGAACGAATGATTCTGGAGAATCAATAAATCCGGGACTGGCTACTCAGCTTACGGATTCAATTTACAATGACAATATTCAGAAGATATCCATCAGTCCACAGCACATGGGGGCACGCATATCGCGAATTCGAGGAAGGATGGTATTGGATTCCCGGGGCAACCCAACAGTCGAGGTAGATTGTCTAACTGAGGATGGGACGCTCGGCCGAGCAATGGTCCCATCCGGGGCCAGCACAGGCCGACACGAGGCAGTGGAGCTGAGAGATGGCGACAATCGTTGGGGCGGCAAAGGTGTCGATGTCGCCGTCGCGAACGTCAACGGTCCCATTGCAGACGCCTTGGTAGGATTGGACGCCAGCGAACAAGGGGTCGTTGACACGGCAATGATGACTATCGACTCAACCCCCAACAAGAGCAAAATTGGAGCCAATGCTATGCTTGGTGCTTCTATGGCTTGCCTAAGGGCTACTGTCGGAACTGGGAACATATGGCAACACCTCTCAGACGGGAGCTCCTCCATACCGGTACCTCTGATGAATATCCTCAACGGAGGCGCACATGCGAACTCAAATGTCGATGTACAGGAATTCATGGTAGTGCCTCACGGTTTTGACTCATACCCAGACGCACTTCGTGCAGGTACTGAGATCTATCATTCGCTACGGGCCGTGCTAAAGGAAGCGGGCTTGCTCGGTGGAGTTGGCGACGAGGGGGGTTTCGCTCCAGACCTGCCTCGTAACGAGGAAGGCCTTCGGTACGTTGTCGAGGCAATTATCAGAGCCGGATATGCGCCGGGGGAGGAAGTATCTATCGCATTAGATGTAGCCAGCCAGGAGTTCTTGCAGGATGATGGTTACCACATAGATGGGAAGGTAATCAGTGGCTCAGAGCTTGGCCTACTATACTCATCTTGGCTCGATGAATATCCGATTGTGTCAATCGAGGATCCATTTGGTGAGGATGACTGGGATTCTTGGGTAGAATTCTGTCAGCGTGAAGGACACAGGGTACAGATTGTAGGGGATGACCTGTATGTCACAAACCCTGATCGTCTCGCCAAGGGGATAGAGATGGGCGCATCGAATGCAATTCTCATTAAGCTCAACCAGATTGGAACTGTCACTGAAACACTATTGGTCATATCAATGGCGAAGGCTGCGGGGTATGGTACTATCATCAGCCACCGTTCAGGCGAAACCGCAGACTCCATTATCGCTGACATAGCGGTAGGTACAGACGCGGGACAAATCAAGACTGGAGCACCGGCCAGAAGCGATAGAACATCAAAATACAACCAGCTTCTCAGAATATCGGAGGAGTGCGAGACATACTCCAAACTATTCCAGTAGGGACAGCAGTATCGGAAGAACTATTGT
>CAXHFZ010000026.1:0-9524 GCA_964016325.1 uncultured Candidatus Poseidoniales archaeon
AGATCCTACTGAGTCTCGTGGGCTCGGAGATGTGTATAAGAGACAGCGATGAAAGGGGACCGTGTATCTCAATTTTATTGTAAAAGCATTTGGCGATTATTCCAAATCCCCAATATGATTCACTAGTTATCTTTACAGAGACATCTCCTGATGAGGAAGTTAATTCCCACCTTTGCTCGTCATATCCCGGCTCGGACGAGAACTGTGGCGGATCATGAGGGCCTAGGAATCTTAACACTGCTTTGGCGACATCCCCCAGAAATACTGATCTTCCGTCCCCAGGCCAAGATTCCGCCCTGAGATACCCTTCACCGTCAATCTTCATTCGAGGATCGCCATCCAAGACCTGCGCAAACAAGACTGACGCAGAAGCGTCTGGAAATGATGCTAGCTTGGGGCTCATGGATTATTGCGAGGGGGCTAAGGTTCAAGGTTGCTGTCCTAGTAATTGCTAAGTCCCTCCTGATATCAGGAGATTTGTGCCACGTAGGAAGTATGGCCGTCTTCAGAAGGTTGTGGATCACCCTCCTCGGGATAACTGCAGCCGATGCAGGTCTGGAAAGTATTGCCCCATACCCGGACATCGAGGCAATGAGGCAGGAGCAGATAGAGAGTGGAAGGGGCCAGATTCGACGGATAAAAGAACTAACAAGAAAAACCCGGCCAAGAAATGATATCACTCTAGATGAGTCATTACTTGGTATTCATTCTCAATTTCCACGTCTGAGTTGTCGCTGTTTAGTGAGGAGGGGGCGATTGGAGGGGTTCTCTGAGCTCTGTGATAGATTTCTCTGAGAGTTTGGTCTCCGATTTCCAGATAGACTCTAGTTGTAGCTATACTGGAATGGCCTAGTAATCTCTGAATGGTAACCAAATCAGCCCCTCTCTCTAGTAATCCAGTTGCGAATGTGTGCCTGAGTGTATGTGGGCTCAATCTGGAACGTGGAATGTCAGAGTCATCAGCTAACCTATCGATTAGTTTCTGAACTGACCGAGGGTTCATCCTCCTACCTCTACTAGAAAGGAGCAGTGCTCTCTCCTCATCACCAGTACCTGTGAGTCTAGCTCTCGACTTCCTGATAGGTAGCCATGATTCGACGGCCTTAACTGTAGCAGACGTGAATAAAACTGTACGGTCTTTCTCCCCCTTCCCTCCGATAACCAATGCAGATAAGTCTTCTAAATCAATGTCCTCAATGTCTAGACTGCAGAGTTCGGAAACCCTAAGTCCGGTATCAAGTAATATAGTGACAATCGGCGAGGATAGAGGGTCTTCCGAGTTGTTGGATGCGTCTCTGAGGCGGGAAAGCTCTGACCTACCCAAGGTCCGAGGCAATGACTTCCTCTTGGAAGGTCTCTGAATCCAATCAGGAACTCCATGACCCAGCCACCTGAGAAGATGTGAGGCAGCTGCTATCCTGGCATTAAGTGACGAGGGGCTTAGGCTCCCCAAGGTGTTCATCCAGGCATCCATCCTGCCCCTATCTGGATTGGCCCTGTGGTGGAATTCACTCACGGAAATCTGAGAAAGATCGTCCCAACATCTCTCATCCTCCCCGGGAAGGCTGGTTTGACTGAACGTCTTGGCGGACAGTGTGTAAGCTCTAATGGTGTGCTTGCTCTTCTTCTCTATTCTTAGTTGTTGGACCCAGCAGTCGTACCAAGGAAGTGCTGAAAGTCGTTGGAGCCTAATTGGTAGGCCAGAGTTTCTATCAGATATCGATAGAATATTTCGCTCCCTTCTCTCCTCCTCACGGTAATTCATGTTCTCGCCTCCAACCGCAAGCGGTAGTGCATCCCTGTCCCTTTGGACGTACTCATGCCGGCTACCGAGGTATTGAATGCTTCTCTGAACCTCATCTTCAAAGATGGCATTTTAGGACGTCTTGAGACGCGCCGTCAAACCTTTCCTGTTGCTCCTTCATTGCTCTTTTCAGAGCCATGGTTTTCCTGATTGTTGCGTGTCTGTTCCACAGAATCATGGAGTCTTACTACATTGGCAATTATCCTACTAGCTACGTTGACCCCTGAAGCGGCCTCAATCCCCTCGAGACCGGGGCTCGAGTTTATTTCAAGAACGAGTGGTCCTCTATCTGACTCTAGCATATCCACCCCAGCTATCTCAAGACCCATGACATCGGCCGCCTTGCAAGCTATCTCCGCATACTTTTCTGGTATTTCTAAACGCTCGACCTCTCCTCCCAAGTGGAAATTAGACCTGAACTCACTTCCCTTAGCTTTCCTCCTCATAGATGCAACAACCTTTCCCCCAACAACGAAGGCGCGAATATCTTGTCCATGGGATTCCCTGATATATTCCTGAACCAGTGGCGTCAGTCCCCTCTCAAGCATCTGATAAACCAACTGCTTTGCCTGTTGTTCTGTATGTGCCAAGAAGACCCCTGAACCGTGGGTTCCCTCATGAGTCTTGATGACGCAGGGTGCACCACCGACTCTAGCGATAGCCCTCCTAGTACCTTGCCACGTGGCAACAGATGCAGTAATCGGTATCGGGATGCCTCCCTCGTTCATCATCTGAGATGCCCGGAGTTTGTCTCTGCTACTCTCGATCCCATCGCCCTCGTTCAGTACGATTACTCCCATCCTCTGAAATGCCCTGACACGCTGGACTCCTTTCCTGGTGATAGAATGGCCAATTCTGGGGATCACAGCCTCACAGCCTACAGCGTAGCCCTTGTGAGATATCTCGACTCCATTGTCCCCCACCTCAACATCAAGTTTCAGTGGGTCAATTATCTGAACGTCCCATCCGACCGCCTCCGCTTCCTCCAAAATCCTCCTAGTACTGTACAGACTAGGTGCCCTGGATAGTATGATTAGGCGGGGCCTCATGATTCTCGCGCCCATAGAGGACTTCTTGAGTATATTGTCTTGCGGTATTCCTCATAACTACCCATAGCGATGTAATTAGTGTTCATATTGGCGAAGGAATTGAAAGGCCCGGCAGTCGGCTGGAGTACGATAACGATGTCTGGGAGCGATGCGCCGACTCACAAGGAGCTCTCGGCGATGAAGGTCGACGAACTCAGGAATATATGCGGTGAGCTGGAGTTATGGTATCTGGCAAGAAGGCTGATCTCATCAACAGGATACTAGCTCAATATGAACCTAAGGATGCTGTGATGGTTGGTTCTGATATTTCCCAAGATATCGTGAAAGATAGTCCTGAAACAGAGGTGGGAGATGCTGTGGATCGTCTACTCGCGAAATTTGAGGGCACGGGGGATGTTGAGGAAGCTGGAGCTGTTGAGGTTCGTGTGGAAGAGCTTGTTGTCTCGAGTGCGGCTCTTCCAGAAGATACTCCTGAAATCCCAAAGGAAGGCCTTCCTGATGGCTGGACCTTGGAACAGTGGGCTCACTACGGTAAAGAGTGGTTGGAGAGAGGTTATGGTCGGGATCAAGAGAAGTCCGCTGGCGAAAAAGATGAAATTATGATGGCAGATATCGTTGAGGAGCCTGCTGACATTGAGTCTGACGATGAAGATACTTGGAAAATCCCCGATAGGGATCAGGCAGACATTCCTACTAAAAACGACCAGGATAGCTCTTCGATGGTCATTGTACTACCTTCGTTTGATTCTCTATTCGAGAACTGGAAACCGATTTCAGCTGTCATTGTGGCTGTAATGATTGCCGGAGGAGGAGCATTCTACATACTTGGGACCGATTCTTCTTTCCAAGCCAGGCAGCTCAAGTATGGAGATGAGATGACTTTCACAATAGATGACGGCATGATCAGCATAGAGGGTGACGAAATGATCTCTCTGGTTAGGGATGCTGCCTCGCCCAGTGCCTTGGATGAAATTTGTGATGAGATCTCTGTTGATATCGTGTCGGGATCTGGTTCCTCAGTAATGAGGAAGGGTTCCCTTTCGGATATTCAAAATGCGGAGGACCTTTCCTTCGTCGGAGCTGTTTCATCCCCTGATGCCTATGGCAGGGATCACTTGACCGCGGAGCATACATTAGATTACGACCTAGATATGGACCTCACATTCAGGAGAGTGACTAGTAGTGGCGAATGCGGAGGTAGGGTAAGTCTGCCCGATAACACTGCAGATATAACGTCAAAGAAATGGGCAGAGATTACATCGAAAAAGGTCATTAGATCGAATCTAAATGTTGACTTCACGGATAACAATCAGCAAACATCAACTGCAAATGCAATAATTTACGATCTTGAGGAGCTTTCAGGAATTAGCGGAATATCTCCTCTCCTACTACCTCTTACCCCGCTAGAACTGCACGAGGTTTTCGGAGACATGGTTCTCACGGAGGGGAGTAGCTGGACCGATGACGAAAATTGGAATTCCGAGTGGAGGTGGACGGTCGGTTCGGAAACGAGAACCGATGATTTTGGTTACGTTTACGAAATAGAGATGTGGAATCAGGACATACAAGACTGCCTAGGTCATGCCAGACTCAATCTCTTAGTTAAGAGTGGTAGTCCTTGGCCGGTTCAACAGACGGTTGATCTACGTTTGGATAAGAGTCTTGAGACGGGTAACTGCGGGTTAATTGCCGGAACAGCGGCAATGTCATTGCCTGAAGGGAGGATAGAAATTACGATGACAATGTCAGAACTGACTAGCTCATCTGGTAGCAAGGACATTGAGTGGTATTCGACATATGAGAGTAGACCTGGGCCCGGTCAGGATAAGCCTAGTAGCTCATCCCAGAGACAGTGGATATCAGCAATGCCCGATGAGTCTCAAAGCAGAGATTTCAATCTTGAAGAAGCTGTACAGTGCACCTTAGAGAACCATCCCAGTAGCGGTGTAGCAAATGCTCTGGAGTCCACCGGCTACATTTGGCAGGCGTATTGGTCACAGCCCACTAGATCTCCAGAGTGGAATATGTCTTGGGTTATGGAAAATGATGCCTCAGGATGGACCACCGTAAGGCAGTCAGGTGAATCATGTGACCTAATCGAGGATAGTCAGTACAGCTCGGGAACTGCATCATGGGACAGGGAATCGGTTCCTGATACTCTCACCCTGTCTCTTCTGGAAGGAAGACTCCTCGATGACCTGAGGTATTCAGAACTGAATTCCATGATTGAAGGATCTCAGGGAACATGGTTTACAGATGTTGAGCTGGGTTACTTGATCACCATACCAGAGGATGATCTGCTTTCCTCCCTCCCGGGAGGGATTGCAGATGGAAGAGTGGCCCTACTTGGGCAGAGATCTTGGACGGATAATGGTGGAATCGATCACTCACTGAGATTTGGGATGGATGCCGAGACATCCAGAATGGCAGGTTGGGTCCTGACTTCGAGCTCTTCTGACTAATCTCAGAATCGGTTTGATGTCTTATTTTTTAGCGGTACGTTGAATGGTCTTCTGAGCGCGGCAGGCGCTTGTGAACGATGAACGGGGCGTGCTTCCAGACGCGAAAGAAGCCCCTTTGATAGTGGATGTAGAGTTCACGGAGACGGATGAGGTAGCTGGTTCGCCCATACTAGATTCTGTAGAGAGGGTGGAGACCGAGAAAGCATCCGGCCCCATGGAGCTACCGCCCTCGGTAGCCACTCCAGGGGGAAGAGGAAGAGTAGTGACTGTAATCAATCAAAAGGGAGGGGTAGGCAAGACTACCACAGTGATCAACGTGGCTTCTCAACTTGGCCTCAGAGGCTACAAAATACTCGTGGTGGATGCCGACTCACAAGGTAACTGCGCCACCGGCCTTGGTGTGGATAAGAGCAAGGTCAGAACCACGACCAGGGATCTAATTCTCAATCCGGAAACGGCCATAAATGCGAGGCACGCCACTGCTGTTGATAATGTTCACATGATAGTGGGCGATAAGACCCTGATTGGCTTGGAGCAGGAGATGCTGAGACAGCTAGGCAGAGAGCGTAGGTTGGACGAGGCGTTGGCACCCTTGCTACCTCACTACGATCTGATCCTAATTGATACGCCACCTTCCTTGGGGATAGTTTCGGTAAATGCACTGGTGGCAAGCGATGGTGTAGTGGTTCCCGTACAGACTGAGTACTTCGCTCTGGAAGGACTGGCCTTGCTATCCGGAACCATAAGAGAAGTTAGGGCGCTCCTCAATCCGACTCTGGGAGTTGATGGGGTGCTTATGACAATGCATGCACCCACCACACTGAATCATCAGGTTGCCTCAGAGCTTCGTGAGGCCTTCCCGAGACTGGTGGTAGAGCCAGCGATAAGGAGGAACATCAGGCTAGCCGAGGCCCCTAGTCATGGAATACCGATACACCTGCACCAGCCAAACAGTGCGGGAGGGCAAGATTACAGAGATGTCGTTTCGGTCTTGGAGAGGCGCTGGGGTCTGAAAAGATGAGTGATTTGGGGGAACGGGGGTCTCCTTACGTCGCCCCCACTGACTCACCAAGAATTGCGGTACTGTGGATGATCTTCGGCAGTGTATGCTTCGGAACGATGAATGCATTGGTAAAATGGACTAGCTTCCATGCAGACGTATGGATGATAATAATGGTCAGGTCGGCGGTTATCGCATTAGCTGTGGCTATTTTTGCTGGCAGCAGAGGGTTGTCTCTGAAGGTTAATGACAAGCGAAAGATGCTACTGAGGTGCGTTGTGGGAATGACCGCGATGATACTTTACTTCACTGCACTAGGAAGAATCCCAATAGGCCAGGCAGTGACGCTTCAGTATACTGCTCCTCTTTTCGTGGCACTTCTATCTGGTAGAGTCATTAGGGAGAGGGTAGAGCCTATGGTAGCACTCCTTGTCGTCAGCGCTTTCGCTGGAATCGTACTGATCGTCTCGCCTGATCTCTCCAGTATTGACTCGGACGCTCTTCTGGCACTGGGATCAGGATTCTTTGCCGCCATGGCGTACATGTATGTCAGGGAGCTCAGGAATACAGACTCCGCTTCCTCCGTGGTGTTCTGGTTTGCAGCTTTCTCGGTAGTGGGAAGCATCTTCCAAGCTCTTCCTGACGTGGCGGGACTGGAGTGGAAGACTGTCGCTGCTCTTATCGGCATAGGAATCGGTGCGGGAGGTGGTCAGGTAGGCATAACCATGGCCTACCATAGAGCCAATGCCGCTTGGGTCAGTGCCTTCTCCTACCTCACTGTGATTGTAGCTACTTTCTACGGTTTTACACTTTTCAACGAGACCCTCGTAACATCAGATTGGCTGGGTGGGTTGCTAATCGTAGGCTCAGGGATAGTCCTGATCTTCATGTCCCCTCCCGGGGATACCTGATCAGTTATGGAACTCGAATATGGAGTCTAGTACACCAACCAATTCATCGATATTCTCGATGGTTTCGAACAAGGTGTTGTTCGATGTGTAAATCAGAAGAGACTCAGAGTCCCCTCCATCATTGTCAAACGACTGGACCGCAGAAATAGCTTCCATTCTGATTCGTAACATTCCTATGTCTGTCATTGCTATAGTCCAGTTGGTCACGGGCCGGGCGCCTCGAGAGCCTTCTTTAATGGTTCAAGGCCAGAGTTCATTCCAAGAACTCCGAGATGTCTCCGAGAGTTTTACGAGACAGGTTTGGCACGCTGGCTTTTTCGGCTGGAAAGCCTACTGGAAGAACCAGCATGGCATGCTCATTGTCCGGCCTCTGAAGTATCTCCCTGAGAAAACCCATTGGAGACGGGGTGTGTGTTAGCGTGACAAGACCCATGTTGTGAACTGCAGAGATGAAGAGTCCTGCTGCGATTCCGCATGACTCCTGTGAGTAGTAGGTGGGAGCCCATTTACCGTTGTCCCTGACTCTCTTGCTATGTCTGAACAGGACGACCACCCATGGAGCTTCTGTGAGATGTTCCTTGACATGATCGGTACCCAAAGGCCTTAGGACCTCGGCCCATGACTCTGGCATCCTCTCCGAATAAGTCTTCATCTCCTCTTTCTCTGCCGCTTCTCTGATGCCCCTCTTGATCTTGGGGTTCGAGACTGCTACGAATGTCCACGGTTGTAGGTGAGCGCCCGATGGTGACGTGCCTGCAGTCTGTATGGCTCTCTCGATGAGCTTCCTTGGTACCTCCCTATCAGAGAAGTGCCTGGTAGTACGCCTTTTATCCATCATCTCATAGAACTCATCCGCTCGTCTGGACATCTCTGCGGGGGGAAGCTCTGCGAACTCTAGATTGATGAAGCCCGACTCCTCCCCGGCTTCGGACATATTAGGTCTCAGTCGCGTCTAGCCATCAAGGCTGCCATTACCAGAGATAGGGCTGCCAGAGGGGCTGCTGGGCCGGGAAGGCCCTCTTCGTCGCCCTGGCAGGACGTCGACACTCCACCCCACGATCCATTGTCCCACCAGCAATCTGACCATACCTTCCAACCAAAGCCACTCTCGGGAATAGTCGTCTCTGATTCGTCTTCATGGTGCAGTACAAACTTCCAGTTGACATATGTAACTGTCTCAACTGGAATGACTTGCCCGGTCCAGAGGAGTCCGTCATCTGAGGTCAATGCTTGTGCCTCTGGCGGGTAACAGACTCCAGAGTTGATGCATATCTGGGTTATCCAGTCTATGGAAGTGATATTCTCACTTGCCTCCTGAGTGATGGTTACAGAGATGTCGAAAGGCTCTCCTTCAGATGCCTCAGAGGGGTTGTCAACTGATGAGATGGGCGTCCCCTCCAATGAGGTCTGCTCATTGACTCCCCCCTCCGCGACCGCTGTGAGAGCCGGTATAAGCAGGAGGAGCACGAGCATCATGGAGGTGCTCCGCATGAGAATGCGTAGACGCGCCCCTTCATCAAAGATGGGGGCTCAAGTCTCGATATTCCACAGTTCGTCTCCAATCCAATGGACTGTAGAGATGGCCTTACCCTTCATCATCTCCATCATTTCTTCACCATCTACCAGCGCTATTCCGGATGCCAATGGGGCTCCTGATTCCTGGTCCCTGATCCAAACGAATCCTCCAGGCTCTATTGACGGGTCAGCTATGTGAATCCCGGCACCCATACAATCGGCGCCGTTCATCAGGAAAGGTATGGCTCCCTTGTCTACAGCAGCCCAGCTCCTTTCTGGCTTCCAAAACATAATTCCCCTCACTGTTGGGACCCACCTCCTCGAATCGTGTGTTTCCATGTTCATTGCCACTATCTCCCTGTCCAGGATTAGGATATCATTCCCCTCGAAGTGCGCTAGCTCAATGAAAGCCGATGACATATCTACCTCTAGCCCCATAGACTCGGTGAGTTGTCTCTCGACATCGCGCATCTGTTTATGCCGCACAGGCTTCCTCTTCCTGAGCCGTGCCTCACTCATGGACAAGCCTGAAGGACGTCCTCCAATAACGTAATGCTGACTTTGAGGCAATTTACCACCTCCAATCGATTGAAATAAGGGAGGTCAGTCGGCGGGACGCATGGCGAAGTGGCACGGCATCTCTCGACGCAAGCCCTCTGGCGGACGCTTGAAGCGTCCCAACCGATACAGAGGAAAGAGGAGAACCGAGGTTTCCAGCGAAGCGCAGTACGCTTACATCGGCGAAAAGGACGATAGGAAGATGTACAGGAAGAACGCTGGCTC
>CAXHFZ010000027.1:0-9497 GCA_964016325.1 uncultured Candidatus Poseidoniales archaeon
TCCTACTGAGTCTCGTGGGCTCGGAGATGTGTATAAGAGACAGCTCCAAGGGCGATTCCGAAATGGGCATCAGGCCAAGGAGGGTGCTCCTTGTGGACCTCGACCCACGGGGGAATGTGGCCACGACCTTCGGCATAGACAAGAGGAGGCTGGGGCCCACTATGAATGAGCTGTTCAAGGGCGAGGTGGATGGATCCTCGGTATCTCTGGAGCAGTGCCTACTGAATCCCGCTCAGCTTACAGTGGCGATGAGGGAGGCATGGAAGAGGCACAACCCCGAGCGTAAGAGGGGGGCGCCGAAGACGATGGAGGTGAGGAACCTCTGGGTCCTTCCAGCGGATCTGGACCTCTCGGGAGTCGAGATCGACCTCGCCACTAGGATAGGCAGGGAGCACAGGCTCAGATTGGCTCTTAGTCAGGCCAGAGGAAGGTTCGATGTCGTGATTGTGGACACTCCTCCGTCTTTGGGACTTCTTACTACCAATGGCCTTACAGCGGCAGGATGGGTCCTGATACCAGTTCAGGCCGAATTCTACTCACTGGAGGGAATGGGGCAGATGCTAGGGATGATCAAGGAGGTTCAGAAGACGATAAATCCGAATCTGAAGATGTTCGGAATCGCTATGACTCTCGTTCAGGGGAACAGCAAGCTCGGAGAGAAGGTCGCCGAGCAGGCGAGGAAGTACTTCGGTGACCGGGTTTTCGAAACTGAGATACCCCGACTGGTTGCAATAGCTGAGTCCCCCCTGGATGGGGCCCCGATAGTTATCGGGCAGAAGCCGAACAAGTCGAATCCAGGGAGCACGGCTTACTGGCAATTGGCTCTGGAGGCGGCGAAGAGAATTGACTCAATGGGTACCCTCTGAGAAGTCTCTATCTCCTTCTGATTGCCACGAATGCGACCACTGATACTATCAGAACAGATATTGCAACGATTAGTACCACGAGGGGTAGGGATTTGGAATGCCTGCTGGAGTCCGATGGGTAGTAGTCGCCCTCATCCGACCAGCCGTCTCCATCTGAGTCTGGACATCCGATCCTGTCTTCGCTCGAAGTCCCGTATGTCCCTGGGCAGTCGTCAGAGAGTTCAGTCCCTGGTTGGTCGGCATAGGTGTCCCCATCGCCATCTGACCAGAGTTGGCTGTTTCCTGGGTGCGAGTCCTCTATGTCTGACCAGCCGTCTCCATCTGAGTCTGGACATCCTAGCAGGGAGATGGTGGAATTGCCCCACTCGTTGGGACAGTAATCGGGCATGGATGCCGGGCTGGGGCTATCCCCATATCCGTCCTCGTCGCTGTCCATCCACTGGGATGGGTCGTCTTCGAACACATCCCCTTCGTCTGACCAGCCATCGCCATCACTGTCACGACAGCCAAGAAGGTCTTGGGTGCTCGTACCGCTTACACTGGGACAGTCGTCAGATAGGTATGCTGGAGATGGGTTGTCGCCAAAGCCGTCCGAGTCCGAGTCTGCCCACTGGCTGTCTCTAGCGGGGAAGGCATCCGCTCCATCCTCAGTGCCCCAGTCTCCTGAGGGATCGGAGTACCCATCCTCATCGGCGTCTGGGCAACCCATCCTGTCGAATTCTGAATAGCCCTCAACTGAGGGGCAGCTGTCCGGATTGGTACCGGTTTGATTGTCCCCATATCCGTCTGAGTCCGAGTCTACCCACTGCGTCCCGTCCATTGGGTATTCATCCAGGGCATCGGCCCAGCTATCCCCGTCCAAGTCCGTGCATCCGAGGTAACCCGATGTCGAGGTACCGGCAATCTCAGGACAGTCATCGGATATTTCAGTGCCCGATTGGTCGGCATATCCATCGCCATCGCTGTCCGACCAGAGAAGACTGTTGTCCGGGTAAACGTCCAGACTGTCCCTTACCTCGTCGAAATCGGTGTCCTCGTATGGATCCATCCTGATTACCTGGTTGTTCTGAGAGTCCACGTACCACAGTTTCCCGCTTGGACCCACCTCGAGGCCCATGATTGAACCAGCGTTAGTACTCACTGTTCTCGAACGGGTGATGCCCTTTCCATCGTCATCAAGGTTGTAACCGGTAATCTTCCCGTTGCCGTTCTGCGACACGAACAGCACCTCCTGGTGCAGTGCTATCCCAGATGGGAAGGACAGTCCGCTATCGAGGATGCCCCACTCCACGCCTGTGACCTCGCTGTACTCCGCTAGTGGCTCCATCTGTGTTTCGTCTCCCATGATGTTCGTTGTGACTCCCGGGCCATCTGTATTCACCCAGATTATCCTACCTGCTCCGGTATCGGCGATGTACAGTATGCCGTTGTCATGATTCACCTCCATGTGGCCGGGTACCCCTGGAGCCCTAGTGAGTGAAATATCGGAATATCTCCTGACCTTGCCGTCTGAGTGATCGTCCTCGCCGGTATCATGGTCCTCCTGGAAGTCGTAGCGTACTAGTTCCCCGTAGTGGCCATCGTTGTACCAGTACACATTCTCTGAATCGTGGGCTATTCCCATCCCTAGGGGACTCTCGTGCAACATGTCGATGTGACTGCCCAGAAGGCCCCCGGAATCTTGGTTCTCCTCTGCGAAGTGACTGAGGGAGGACGGCCATAGAGCAGGGCCCATGAAGTCATTCGGATCTCCTCGGCCGTTGTATGTGTTCCTTGACTCTTGTGCAGTCGCGAACTGATAGTCGAACTCCTCGTGCCAGTCGCCGAATGCTATAGCGCTAACCTCTTCCATGAAATGATTCCTGTTGGAGTCCAGTCTATGCTCTGAAAGCTGGTTCGATTGACCTGCGTTGTGAACTATTGTGACGCTATCGGTGGCCCTATTTACTATCCACAGCTCGTTTTGCCTAGACGGGCTGGGGTGGAACTCCAGATCTCTTGGGACATCAAGATCATCAGAGGTGGACGCGATTTCAGTCTCGGCAAAACCCGGTCCAAACTGCGCTATGTATGTGTCTGGCTGAGATGTTCCCTCTTCAGCTGAAGTAGGGGTTGAAACCTGTCCAAGAATTCCGATCAGGAATATTCCGACTAGTAGGATACTGGTTTTCCCATTTCGCGTCGTACTTTCATGCATGCCTTACCGAGTGATTGCCCCTTTATTGTGCCTATGCATTCAATCTTCTGAATGTGGGCCGAAAATCAGTTTCCGTTTGACCTTTCCAGGGTGCTCTGGCGTGCTTCCATCAGTATAGCCTCCAACTTTACCTTTAGCTCGGATTCTAGAGCTTTCAGCATTTCCTTGATCTCCTTCTTCGATAAATCTCCCCTCTTGGAAAGTTTATCTTCGAGATTGGCCATCATCTCTGACTCCCTCTCCTTGGCCGACTCAGCGACTCTTTGCTCCATCTCCACTTCCATCTCCAAAGCCATCTCTTGGCGACGAAGGGCGAGTGCGGCCTCCATCGTCTCCCTCTCTGATCTGAATCTCCTCTCGAGCTCTGACAGAGCGTTCCTCTCTGATGCTTCCTCTAATGCCTTAATTCGTATCTCGACATCGGACCTCATCTCTGACTCCAATGAGGATCTCTCTTCTTCCAGTTGTTTTTGAAAAAGCTCCTCGTACTTCCTCCTAGACTCCGCGATCCTCTCCCTCATCTGAATCTCCTGCTCCAACCTATGGGCTTCCACCTTTCGGTTTACTTGGGCCTCGGATGCCTCCCTGAGGTCCATCTCGACCCTTCTCTGCATACGCTCCTCGCCCTGTGATGCCTCCAGTTCCAGTCTCTCTTTGAGGAAGGCCTTTCTCCTGTCTACCTCGACTTCCATCTCCTCTCTGAGCCTCTCCCTCAGCTTCGCAGTATGGGCCTCAAGCCTTCGATCCCTTTCCAGGTCAAGCTGTTCTCTGAGTCGGTTCTCCTCCCTCCTTAGTCGGTGTAGCATCTCCTCCCTCAGGAGTCTCTCCTCCCTCTCTAGTGCCTCACTCTCAAGTCTCTCTATCTCGTCCTCAAGTTCTGCCCGAAGGTCCGCCTCTAGTTGCTGGAGTTGTTCATCGAAGAGAATGTCATTGGCCTTCCTCATTGCCCCATGCATACCAGAGAGTCTCTCGGTCATCTCTGCGATACGCATCCTACGCTCTCTTCTGACGCCACTCCTGACTCTGGACTCCTCATCCAGGAGGTCTCTGGTCCTAGCCATGGACTCCACTGTGGGGGATGTTGCCAAGCGGTGCTGGGCCCTGAGAGTAGCCAGCTCGTCAGCACCCTCGGAATCGTCTGGAGTCGTCGACTTGCTCTCACTCACGGGTACCCATCCCTAGTCCTACGCTAGTTTCACCCTATTTGAGGGAGGAGGGTTCCAAAGGGCCGATAATCGCTGTTTGGCGATACGTGCCATAGGCACGGCTCAGAATGTCACGTTGAATGCCACGTCACACGCTGGACAGTTCAGTTGCTTGGTACCAGGCTTGGGCCTTATCCTGAGCTTCCTCTCGCATCCGGGACACTGTATCTCAACTTTGAGAGGCTTCTCTGTAATCCTGAACATGCCCGAGCAGGCCGAGCAAGCCACTTCCAGAGGCCTCTCTGGCTTCCCGGCCTCCACTACCACGTTACAGATGGGGCAGGGTAGCTTCTCTGAAGCTAGTGCGTCGACGGTAGGCTGATGGGTCACTTTGCATACAGCACCACAGATGACACAGGTTTTCTCCCCCAGGCCATGAGGCAACATATGGTCGCAACTGGGACATTCAGCTGCCGGAGGAGTGTGCTTGGACTCTATCTCCGGCATGTCCGACATGACCGTCCCTCACATCACAGATTTATCAACAGAACCCTGTGAATCCTGTCCACTGAGTCCAAATAGGACACTAAACGACTCAATGACATCGCCATAGACGTCCTTCGCTAAGTCCCCCAATGTACGTATCCTCTGAATTCCTGTCCCACCGACCCACATGCCATTGAGTATGACCAGAAGGGCACTAGCCTCGTGTAGAGCGACTCCTGCCGCCAATTTCATCTCATAGCCAAGCATTACAGCGATGACCAGTAAGGCGGTGACTCCGACGGAGATTATGACATTAGCCATGACCACGCTTCGAGTAGTCTTTGCCATGGTGATAAGCTGGGAAAGTGCGCGCGGGTCATCTCCTGGGATAAGTACGTCTGCAGCATCTAGGTTGACTTGCTCGCCACTGCCTACGGCTATGCCGACATCAGCGGCCGCTAATGCTCCTGCATCGTTGAAGCCATCTCCTGCCATTAGCGTCTTTCCGGCCTTGGACTTCTCTGTCACCCACATGGCCTTGCCCTCTGGATCTACACCACCCCTGCACGAGGATGGAGGAATACCGAATCCCCTCGCAAACTGCTCGACGCTTGACTGCTCGTCTCCGCTGAGTATCTCTACGGAAATCCCACTGTCTGAGAGGGACTGAAGTAGCTCGGAGACGCCATCTCTGGCGTCATCGTGGTAGAATTCGAAGACTGCGACTGCCTTGCCCGATACAGAGAGAACGCTTGAGCCGTGACCAGCCCTACGTGATCTAGTCAGGGCGTCGTCGATATCCTTTGGGAACTCGACTCCCTCGGACACCAGCCAGTCGGATCTTCCCAATATTGTTTTACTACCTTCCAAGACACCGGTGACTCCTGCCTGTCCATCTGATATTTCGGTGATATGGATAGCTTCCAGTGATCTCTTTGAGGCTTCATGGATGATTGTGTGCGCGTAAGGGTGGTTGGACATTCTCTCTAGTCCTGCTGCAATCATAATTGCCCTTTCCTCTGTCTCGGTGGACGTTACAGTAACGCCTGTCAGTGAGGGTCGTCCGCTAGTCAGCGTCCCTGTCTTATCCAGTAATGCTAGTTTCACATCTGCAGTTGCTTCCAGGACGTCTCCACCACGAACTATCACCCCAGAGGCAGAGGCAGTGGAGAGTGCTGCGGCATGTGGTATTGGGGCGGCTAGCAACAACGAGCATGGGCATGAAACGACCCATAGCAATAATGTAGTCAGGAATCCCTGGTCCGTCCAGCCATGGGTGAAGAATCCAATTATCGGGGCCCCGATCAGAACTATCGGTACCCATAGTCTTGTGAAGTTCTCAATAGTGGTATGAGTCCTAGTGGGCTTGTCACGGTACTCCCTTACCAACTCTACAAGGTTGGACAGCCTCGTATTCTCCCCCGTGGCCACTGATCGTAATACAATAGGGCCCCTGACCAAAGTTAGTCCCGCCTCAACGAAGTCACCTTCTGAAACCAAGACTGGAACTGGCTCACCTGTGAGTGGGGCTCTGTCTATAGAACCGCCTCCACTGGTGATTATCCCATCAACCGGGACGACCTCTCCAGAGCGCACCTCTACCATGTCGCCTTCAACTACTGCTTCGACGGGAGTCTTGCCAGGCTCTCCGTGTGGGAGAATTTGAGGGGCGATTTGAACGATATTGAGCTTCATAGGGGATATTCTCTGAATTGGATTTACTATACGGGCACCTCGTGGAATTCTATCCAGCCCACCTTGCATGGATTCCCTGGCCCTTGTTATTGCCCTATCTTCAAGATGAGACGCGAAGGCTACTAGTCCGACCACCGTGAGTGCCTCGACCCACTCTCCCAGCAGGGAGGCTCCGATGACTGCTAAGGAGGTTAGTACCTGAAAACCAAGGACACCATTCTGAATGCTGGCTATAGCCTCCATGAACATCCTCGAACCTGCCAAGATAACCCCAAAGAATCCAAGGAATGAAGCGAGTACGGTTGGCAGTGACATTGTCTCAACCGCTATTATCGCGAATAGTACAGGAATCGTCATTACAGCAGCGATTAGCTTTACTTGGTCTGGCCTCAGTCTCATCTTTGACGATACTACGAACTCAGCATCGTTGCCTAGGATCGTGGAAATCATCGACTCGGCGAGCATTCTCAAGTCTGGATCAGATATCCAGACGTTCCTTAACTCAATCAAGCCGTCATCGAATCTCACGGCTAATATTCCTGGCACTGAAAGAAGTGCATCTCTGAGTCCCTTCCGATTTGTGCCTAGGTTCTTCGCAGCCTCTCCTGGAGTGACTCCTATTGCCTGGACCCAGTCTATCTTGGGACTGTGGCCGAGACTCTCCAAGACGGAGCATGATCTGGAAATCCTCCCCCTTGAGATATCTAGTGATATCCTTGCAGTTCCCTCGGTAACCGATATTTTACAGGACTTGATTCCCGGAAGTCTGCTAACTGCTTTTGTAGCCTTCATGGCACAATCCGCGCAGTCCATTCCCCTGATGTTCCAATCGAATTCATGAATTCCATCTGGGACAATGGCGGAGACCGAGCCCTCCTCCTTCATGGATGTCCGAGAGGGCGTAGTACCTTGAATATGATGAGAGTGTAAACGATGATATCATTTGCATGTGCTACTCTCGGAAAACATGGTGGAGCTACCAGACGACCTAGAGTGGGACATGATTGTGCTTGATATTGACGGTACTCTACTCGATAGAAATGGGATAATCCCTGAGATGATACACATCGTCAGAGAACTCGAGAGGAATGGAAAGGTCGTTTCCCTGGCTTCTGGGAGGACCCTTCCCAATATCACCCCCATACATCAATCACTATGCATATCGGGGTTCATAGTCGGTGAAAACGGAGGCATGGTTTGGGACTCATCTAAGGGGCACCCAATCAGGGCACTGGCAGATGGATCAAGGCCCAAAGAGGCCGCAAAGTGGCTTGGGACCCAGATAGAGGGGCTCGATCCCGAGGGAATAGAGTCCAACAGGTGGAGAGAGACCGAATGGTGTCTTACTGAGATCGAGGATTGGGAGGCAGTAAGAGATGCGATCGAGTCTTCTGAATGGTCCGATATCTCAGTAATTCCCACTGGGTTCGCTGTTCACCTAACTATACCGGGGCATGACAAAGCATCCGGACTTCGTGTAGCCTTTGAGCAGAGAGGGATCGACCCCAAGAGAGTGATAGCTTGCGGGGATGCACCTAACGATATCCCTATGTTTGACCTTGTGGGTTTTGCGGTGAGTGTCAGCAATCACTATGAAAATGTGGTTAGGGCAGCCGATGTCGTGACCGACGCACATGGTAAGGAAGGCTCCCTAGAGCTGTTAGAGGCCCTGCTGGAAAGAGTCAAGCGATAGTAGTGGTGCAGGCGGCAGGATTCGAACCTGCGAAGCACTACGCAGAGGATCTTGAGCCCTCCCCCTTTGACCACTCGGGTACACCTGCGAGAGATGCGAACATATCCACACTCTTGATACTCGCGCTCTGACGATGAAGTCGGGTTATGCAAGGAATTGTTCAAGAGTCTCCTTGCGTGCACCGTGTCCGGGTACAGAGTATGATGGACGATGGAAGCTTGCCTAGGCTCAGTGCCAGTCGTCTAATGGCTGTCGATAGAGCACTAGACGAGCTAGCAAGAACGCAAAGAAGATCATCCATTCCTGTTGAGTTACCGATGCCTAACTTCTGGGACGCTGTAGGCCAGTTAGTTCAGCATCTTGAGGCGGAGCTTGCCGAGACCATTAGGTCAGAGGGCATGACTGCCAAGGCACAACTACAGTCGAGGAAACTGGGAGTGGTTAGAACGGCGGTTAAGGACCTGACAAGGAATAGGCTGAATGCGTTCACACAACACGCAGTTCTGACAAACTTGATTCAATCACCAGAGGATCTGCGGTCTTCTACGGGAATTAGGCCGGATACGATTGAATGGGACAAGCACGACCCATCCGAGAGAGTATTCTACACAGGAATCGGACATCTTGTTGACAAATACAGGCACGAGGTTTCTTGGAAAGCTCTCCTGAGCAACAACTGGGACTCTCCAGCACCGCCACCAATGAGTTCTGTGCACACCCCCCTCACTGAGTTCGTACCAGATTCCAACAAGGGAGACGGAGGAGAGGAAAGTAACGCGCCTGTGGTCATAGACTCTGAGCCTCACTGGGAGGACCCAGAATACGACGAAGAAGATAGGATAAGGGAGATTGACGAATTTCCCGAGATAGCTCCTTTGGGTCGTGGATTTGTGGATGAGTCCGCATCCCAACACCAAAAAGATGCTGATATGAGGAGGATACTGATTCTCCAGGACCTTGATGATCCGATAATCACTGAGGGAGGAGAGGAGATTACTCTGACGACCGGGGACATCGAGTTCTGTCCTTCGATAATTGCCGATACTCTGATAGCGGCCGGGATAGCTGAAGCAGCAGACCTCTGAGAGAGGCAATGACTTAGGTTCGTCATCATCGATGAGTATTCGTCAGAGGTGTAGCTATGCCAGGAGAGATTACGAAAAAACAAATTGACAAGATGAGAAAGGAATTTGAGAGTGACTCTTCAGCCAGAGTTGCCCAAAACGCGGTTACCAGCAATAATCTATCCTCAGTAACTCTCAGGAGGGATTTAGTTCAGGAAATAGACTTCACGTTCAGTACGAAACTGGATGAATGGAGGGCCACAAATCAGAAGAGTAGCGGACGTTGCTGGTTATTCGCAACCTTGAATCTCTTCAGACCGGGGACTATGAAGAAATTGAATGTGAAGGAGT
>CAXHFZ010000028.1:0-9369 GCA_964016325.1 uncultured Candidatus Poseidoniales archaeon
GTATTGAGGGTTTGGATACCTCACCCACTCTGAAAGGAATAGGCAAACTAATCACAACTCTGAAAATGTTGATTGAAATGGGAGTCGCCCTAGTACTTTTCATTATTTTACTTGGTAAGATAACGAGTCTCCTTCAGGGCCCTTAGGTCAATTTACAGGCTCATTTGAGACTACTCAAATCCATCAAAGACCCGAGCCTCGCTCCAACATCACTCAGAATCCTCTTCAGAGACTCTTCGCTTCTCCCCTCAGCTCTCATTACAAGAATTGGCTCAGTATTACTCGGTCTACAGAGGTACCAACCATGGTCATACCTTACCCTGATTCCATCTACGTCTGAGTATTCCATATCTGAGAATGAATCCATTACAGACCTCATGACATCTTCCCTCTCCCCAACTAATGGTATCTTTATTTCGTCTGTAGATGGATAATTGGGTAATTCTGAAAATCTCCCGGAGAATGGGATTCCCCCATCCTCCGGAGAAACCCCTCTCCCTACTATCTCAAGAAGCCTCGAAGCATTGTAAATAGAGTCATCAAATCCTGGCCATTTGTCATTGAGGAAGAAGTGTCCAGACATCTCCCCCGCCAAGGGGGAATCAGGGTTCTCTCTCAGAAGCTTCTTCATGAAAGAGTGTCCAGTTCTTACCATCACAGGGATTCCTCCCTTGGACTCTATGAATTCTTCAAGTGCCATACTGCACTTAACGTCATAGAATACCTTCCTAGAGTCATCTCCCATTCTCTCTTTGTCTGTGAGTAAGTCCTGTACGAATAGTGCCATTAGCCTGTCTGGATGAATAAACTCACCATTCTCATCAACGACTCCAATCCTATCGCCGTCCCCATCCATACCAATGCCGAACTCGCACCCCTCATCCAATACGGCCGAAGAGAGATCAATCATATTCTCCTTTCTCGTTGGATCGGGAGGGTGATTAGGGAACTTATTGTCCCAAGTACAGTGAACAGGGACCACATCAACACCGATGCTTTCCAGTACCCTAATCGCTAGAGGGCCAGGAACGGCGTTGCCACAGTCTATCGCAACACGTATCTTTCTGCCCGGTTTTCCGACGTTTTCAATCACTCTTTCGATATACTGTCTCTGGAACTCTTGTGCGTCGATTAATTTTCCCGTTCCTTCCATGAAATCTCCTATTTCCATAGTTTCACGAAGCTCCTGTAGCTCCTCTCCAGCCATCGGAAGCGTTCCCTTGCATATCTTGAATCCATTGTACTCTGGAGGATTGTGGCTGGCAGTGATCATCACAGACACATCGACATCCAAGTCCAAAGATGCACGGTATAGTACACCGGTAGTGGTTATTCCCAAATCCATAACGTCACATCCTGAAACAATTACCCCTTCGATGAAAGAGTCATGTAAGTCAGGACCAGACTCTCTGATATCCCTAGCCACAGCGATACATCTTGCATTCAAGTGGGCAACAATCGATTTACCCAGTCTGCAGGCGAATTGAGGAGTAAGCTCCTCTCCAGCTATGCCTCGGATGTCGTACGCCTTGAACACACTCACAAGCTCTGCTGGATGATGATACACGTAAGCATTACCAATCTCAGTTGGGTTGGAACTTCAGTCTAGGCTCCTCTCTGACGGGCAGGTGTATCAAAGATGAGAAAACCCCTACGGCAATTCCAATCCACCAAACAGTCGTGTAGCTCCCATACATGTCGTAAAGAACTCCCCCAAGGTAGACTCCCACGAAGCTCCCTAGTTGATGCGAAAAGAACACTATCCCGTATAGTGTGGCCATATATCTGACTCCATAGATATGAGCTACCAGGCCACTCGTGAGAGGAACTGTTGCTAACCATAAGAAACCCATCGAGAAGGAGAAGATTAGTACAGAGTCGGCAGTAATTGGAGTCAATATGAACCATGCAGCAGCAATCGATCTACCGGCATATATCCCAGACAAAAGCCATTTTTTCCCAAATCTCTTTCCTGCCCATCCAGCTAATAATGTTCCAATGATATTAGCTGCGCCAATAACTGAAATCGCAAAACCCCCTAGGGCCGCCGTTGTTTCTATACCAAGGTCCCCACACCACCCCAATGGATCTATGGGAGCACTCATTTCTGTGATAAGTGCCGGAAAATGAGCCGTGATGAAGGCCAATTGATAACCGCATGAGAAGAATCCAACGAAAATCATCATGTAAGAAGGGTCCCTAACTGCCAGCCTAAGAATCTCTCCAAGACTCTCCTCTATTTCTTCTTTGGAAGCCCTCTCAGGGGCCCTCATGAATGGAAGGAGTAGAAGGACTAAGAGAATAGATATGGCGAATATCAGAAACACTGACTGCCACTCCATAGACTCGAGTAGGAACACTGCGACTACAGGACCCACTATCTGACCAGCTGACCCAGAGGCTGTAGCAATCGCCAAGCTCATTGCTCGGTGCTCAGGTGCACTAGCTCGGCCAACAACAGCGAGTATAACTCCAAATCCAGTCCCTGCCACTCCGAAGCCAACCAAGATCTCATAGAACTGAATAGCGAATGCACTACTTGCACCTGCTGTGAGGACAAGTCCAAGAGAATATAGAACCGCTCCCAAAACTATCGCCTTCCGGTCACCTATCTTTTCGGAGAAGGCACCAAAGAAGGGAGAGCCAAAGCCCCATGCTAAGTTCTGTATGGCGATCGCAAGACTGAACTCCGATCTCGGCCACCCGAATTCCTCCTCGATGGGGATCTGAAATACGCCAAAGGATGCTCTGATTGCGAATCCTACGAGGACTATTACGCAACCAACCAGTAGTACTGGGGTGAACAGGGATGGTCCCCTTTTTCTGACATCCTCAGTCACTAGATCCACTTCCGCGGAAAGCCTCACAGACTATCTCGACCAGTGCCCCAAGAGGAAGGTCACTGACCGCATAGGCAGCTCTGGAAGGAGCGATGGAGTCACCGAGCCAATCCCCATAAATCTCGTTAATCTTGGAGTAAAAAGCAATATCAGACATTAGAACAGTGACCTTTACTAAATCTCTCTTGGAACTATTTGCCGCTTCCAGTAAATCGTCTATTTTAGCCAATGTTCCTTTAGTTTGAGACTCAATGTCACTCTCGGTGATGTCTATCTGGCCAGATAGCCAGATGTGGTCTCTGACACTAATTCCAGGACTGTACGGTGCGTAGCTCTTCCCGCCGGTATCGATCCTCAGCTTCGTATCCATGGCGAGGGGATTAGGAAGGGGCTGATAGAATTATTCTCTGAGCTTGTCAATAATGAAGATATGATCTCCAGCAATTTCATTCTCGGTAACTGCGTTTAGAGGGACCCAATAGGCCTCCGATGCATCATCACCTGCAGTAGGTATCGACTCTGGATTCACATCTACCAAGTAGAACAGGGCTATGACGTGCTTCCTGGGATCCCTACTCGGATCTCCATGGACCGCTATAGAAATTGGATTACTCCCCTGAACCCCTGTCTCCTCCTTCAGTTCTCTAATAACAGCATCCTCTGGGTCTTCACCGTAGTCCACAAATCCTCCCGGGAATGCGAGCATTCCTTTGCAAGGTTCATGCCCCCTCCTGATTAGAAGGACTTCCTTTGATCCACCAGACCCTCTAGTGACCACAGCGTCCACAACCACAGAGGGACTACGATAACTGTCCCGTCCACAATGGTGGCAGGAATCACTCACCATATCTCCTCCTTCTATTTTGGTACGATTCAATTGCCTCGTATAGGTCAGACTTAGAGAAAGACGGCCAGAAAACATCTGTGAAGTGAAGCTCAGAGTAGGCGATCTGCCAAAGTAAGAAGTTGGATATTCTCTCTTCCCCACTGGTCCTAATTACCAAGTCAGGATCTGGTAATTCTGAGGCGTACATTCTCTTTGTTATCTCTGATGAATTTATAGAATTGATATCCAAGGTCCCGGAGGCGTAATCTGTGGCAACCGACTTCACTGCATCGACTATCTCCTCCCTCCCTCCATATGCAAGGCAGACTGTGAATGTGAAATCAGAGTAATGAGAGGTTAAATTTTCTGCATTTTCAATAGACTTCCTTACCTTAGCAGGGAGCATATCCAACCTCCCAACGACCTGTACCTTTACCCCCCTATCATGAATTCTAGGATCCATGGAAATCTCATCAAGACCGGAAACATATAGGTCATAAAGAATTTCCAACTCTTCACTGTCTCTTTCTGAGATATTCTCTGTGGACAGGGCGTACACTGTGAAGTAAGGAACTCCCAGATCAAGAACCCAATCCATCACCTCCTTCAGCTTCTCCTTCCCCTCAGAATGGCCCACTGCCGTTTTCGAGCTCTTATTCCATGCGAACCTCCGGTTTCCATCCATAATAATCGAAACATGTTTCGGAATCTCCCCAGAAACCAGTCGTTCTCTGAGTCTATTGGCCCTAACCCTATCAGATCTGGAGATTAGACTCCATGCTAACTTGGAATTGGCAACACTCCTAGATGGAATAGATATCAATCTAAATTTCAGTAGCCATTTTGCTAGCGCGTCCAAGCTCTTCCCGAGCCGTCTCCGCTGGTTGACCATGCATTAACCAAAAGCTCCTAGTGATAAAGTAAGTAGCTCATCAAGGTTTTACTCGAATACGATATCAACAGACTTTCCAACCCTGTCCAGTACACCAGAATCTGGATTAACCACGATAACTTGGGCTGCTTTTTCCCAAACAGCTACGTCATGATGACTATTCCCAGCGTATCCAAAACCACCCTCACCATATCTGGCTACTAGCGCTTCTGCCTTCTTCCTATCTCTGAGATTGTAATCATTGTCAGAGGCCATCACATCTGAAAACATCCCCACATGAGCGGCTACTTGCTCAGCCACAATCCTGTCTGAAGCAGTAGCCAAGATAATCACCCTCCCTCTGGAATGCTCACCAGTCAGCCACTCCAAGAAACCCTCATGATATTCCAACTCTGATGGATTGAAAACTAGAATCCTGCCCAAGTCTCTCTTCCATCCTGCTCTTTTCCCAGTCATCTCCTTGAATATGACGGAAGGAATTAGCCATGGTTTCCTGAATAGAACTTTCCTGATGCTAATTCTAGACATGTCTGAGAGTATTAGGGTACCATCCATATCGACGGCCAAAGGTAAGTCAGAGACCTCGGTCGCCATGCCTCCCGCTCGGCACACACCGAATCAAGCCTTCGCTACCGATTCTATGAATACAGAAACCCTCTCCTCAAACCGATAAGAATGTCTGGCGAGATACCAGTGTGGAGGCCTCAGGCCTTGAGGCAGGTAACACCCAACTTCGAAGCTCCACCCGGATTTCATCCCATCAAATTAGTAGGAATGCATGGTCTCACTGGTATAAAGGCAGAACTAATCGAGCCAATTTCCATGAAATCATCAGAGGATTGGAGAGAGATTGTCAATGAACTCCAATCGTGGGGAGAGGTCCCTCCGCCTGAATCAGTGACAAGACTGACTACAGAAAACTCTGAAAGAGGAATGGTCGTAATGATTGAGGCCGAGGAGGATTGGATTGGGGAGTTCCTACCTTGGGGTTCGGACGGCTTGCTGAAGGTAAGATCGAAGAACGCCCCAAATGGTTCCGATGTTCCTCTGGGGGGCTATTCTTGGAACGATAGAGATGTCATCATCCTGAGAAGGTCGATTTCCGAAGATGAAAACTCTGAGGATGCACTGGTAAATGCACTCCAAGAAAATGATCTAGAGTCCTGTCAAGGGATACTTGGGGGCATGGGAAGGTGCTTAGGTACATTCCACTCCTCGATGAGGACTCTAAGGGAGTTGCCACCCGACCAAAAGAGATGGAATTCCAGGAACGAGAAAATTGAGGGGTTACTTAGAGCCCAGTTTATATGGAGAGCACCTTACACCAAAGAGCAACCTTGCACTGTTACCCTACTTGATGCAAGGGTTTCAGATTTTTCCGGAGACACAGTGAGGATAGGCCCTCCCAGATTATCAGATGCACTAATCCCCCATGACTCCGAAAAGCCAGCCATGAGAGATTTGGCATCCATAGTGCACGATCTCTCCAGAATACATCACAAAGTATCAACCAAAATCCACTTGAAGGAACTTAGGATTGCTTTGATTGGAGGATGGAGAGAAACCGCACCAGAGGAGTGGGCTTCAGACAACGCCTTCTACTCTCACAAGGGAGGGATGGCAATTTGGGAGTACGAGCAGTGCTTGATGGATGTTCTTGAAGCGTCCTCGAATCAATCCGGCGCTCCACAGCCAGCCATAGATACTCTGCAATACGTCAAGATGTATCAGAAGAAGATGTTCAACAACAGGACTTTCGCAGCACTATCCTTCATGGCCTTCTTCTTTGGAGTTAGCACCCTGATCAATCAGTTCCCTCCTTCATCAACTGAGATGATACCACCACTCGGGTTCTTCGCGGCAGGATACCTCTGCCTCAAAACGTACAGAGGAATGTCTCCCTCACCCGAGATACCATTTAATGAGATATGACTTTTTTTAGCCTGTTTTGGCCGTTTTGGTACAGCCATTTTTTATACTCAAAACAGGTGGGGACCCTCATGGGATTCAACAAGCCCTATTCAAATGCAACAAGAACGAAAGTAGCGCTCAGTGCGTTGCTAGCTCTGCTAGTGGTCGGTACACAGACCGTGAGCGCAGCTACAACAGCACTTGCTAATGATGACTGGGTCGGGATAAGCTTCTGGCTAGCAACTGCGATGATGCTAGCTTTCACAGTCTTCTTCCTCATCGAGAGGCAGAACGTCCCTGACAAGTGGAAGACATCCATGACAGTGGCCGCATTGGTCACCGGTGTGGCATGGTACCACTACACATACATGCGTGAGGTATGGGCAGACTCATACGGTGTCGAAGGTGCCGCATACGGATCCCCATTGGTCTACAGGTACATCGACTGGCTCATAACAGTCCCTCTACAAGTAGTAGAGTTCTACCTAATCCTCGCCGCAATCGGCGTAGGAACATTCGTCATGTTCAGGAACCTCATGGTCGCGTCCATAGTCATGCTAGTAGCAGGATTCTTCGGTGAGTCCGGAGCAATGGACAGCGTCATTGATCTGTCCGCTGAGGTCTGGTGGGTCATTGGAATGGCTGGATGGGGATACATCCTATACGAGCTATGGTCCGGAGATGTCAAAGCCGCATCAGAGACTGGTAGCCCGAGCGTTCAGTACGCATTCAACTCAATGAGGTTGATCGTAACTGTCGGCTGGGCAATCTACCCAATTGGCTATCTTATGGGAGCCGGAACTCTCGGCGATTCATTGGGCGTAGATGACATGAACATCATCTACAACATCGCTGACTTAGTCAACAAGGGCGCGTTCGGTATGATGATCTGGTACGCTGCAAAGATGGAATAATCGGTAAAACGATAATTGTAGAAACTAATGTAAAAACGTAATCCGGACGGTCGGTAACACCGGCCGTCCGGACACACACAAATCTAAATCTCAACACCCTTTCTAACTATCATGAGAGGGTGGCCATTTTACGCTGAGAACTCAGTAGTCATAGACGCTCCGAAGTCAGAGGTCTGGAAATCGATAAGCTCGCCAGGTAATCTCAATGACTGTCACCCCTTCTGTCAAGAGAACACGGTCCAAAACTGGCCCGGTGAGGAATCAGTGGATACCCTGAAATATCTCAACGGATTTGAGGTAGTCAGAAAGTTCCAGACATGGAATGAGGGCGAGGGGTACTCTCTAATGATTGGTAGAGACGGTGGAAGGCAGTCATTCGTCGAGTGGTCAATCTCAGAGATTAGTGAGGAAAAATCGACTCTAAACATAAGAGTCCATCCACACCTTCTCTCTGATTGGAATAGAATTACCGCTTCTCTGGCTTATTTATTCTACATCAGACCTAAATTGAGGAAGTACCTGTTCTCAGTCACCAGGGGATTCAAATGGCAAATCAAGAATAAGAAGAAGATCCCGAGGAATCACTTCGGGAAGCACCCGTGGTTCTCATAGTTCTTCTCGAATGATTTGACCATCTTCGAACCTGTAGAAGAGCGGCTTTCCAGTGGGGACCTCAACTGAGACAATGTCCTCCGGACTTATCGACTCGATATGCATGACAATAGATCTCAGAGAGTTACCGTGGGCCGAAATTAGAACATTCTTCCCCGCTTCCAAATCTCTCATTATGGTCCCCTCGAAATAGGGGACAGTTCTCGCGGCATTCATCTTCAGACTCTCGCCGCCAGGAGGAGGTGTATCGAAAGACCTCCTCCAAATACGCACCTGCTCTGCGCCATGTATCTCAGCCGTCTCTGCCTTGTTCAGTCCTTGTAGGTCTCCATAGTGCCTCTCGTTCAGTAGCTCATTCTTGATTACCGGGATATCTCCCGAGAAAGAGCTCCTGCTAATGATAATCTCTGCTGTCCTCTGCGCCCTCTTGAGTCCACTGGTGTGGACCACATCGAATGGTATCTCAGAAAGAAGATCCCCCGCTTCCTTTGCTTCCTCTTCCCCCCTTTCAGAAAGGTCGACATCGGTCCATCCGGTGAATCTATTCTCAGCATTCCACAATGACTGACCATGCCTGATAAGAACGAGCCTTCCCATTCGATTACCTCATACTGTGTGACTTTCCCTGAATCTAGGCTCATGGAACCTCAATCCAAACTCGCTCGCTCTGGATTTTGCCATCAAGGCAACATCCTCCTTCATCTCCCTCTCAGACTTAGCAGAGGAATCACAGTAGAAGTTGGTCTGTACAATAATCTTAGAAGGCCCCACTGAGCTTATCCTTACCCAGGAGTCATCCTCCTTCATCGACCTGGGATCAGACGTCACCTGCTCCAGAAGAGAACTGCAAAAGCTCTTTATCGACTCCTGGTCACTACTTGCCTCAAATTCGTATGAAGGCCTTATTCTCCTGAACCTCCTCTGGCTAAAATTCTCGACAGAGGAGTTAGTGATGTTAGAGTTGGGAACGGTGACTAGGGTATCAGCGCTGGTTCTGATCAGAGTAGTCCTCAGGGCTATGGTCACTACCTCTCCCTCCACCCCATCTACAATAATCCAGTCCCCCACATTGAATGGCTGGTCAATCAGGATGCTTATGGCTCCAAATATATTCGCCACTGTGTCCTTAGCAGCCAGAGCTAGAGCTAGACCGGTAATTCCCAGTCCGGCGATGAGCCCACTCAGATTTAATCCTGCGAGTCCAGCCATCATGAAGACACCAGTGACGACGACCGCCACCCTTCCAACCGACTCCGCTACGCTGGCAAGCGATCTCCTAGCAGCTAGATTCTCCCCCTCTACCACAATGAAAGCGTCCAGGTAGTCGACTAACCGGTAGGCGGCCACAAGCATAAGCAACACGAAACCAGCGTA
>CAXHFZ010000029.1:0-9342 GCA_964016325.1 uncultured Candidatus Poseidoniales archaeon
CACGACGTCATTCGTCGGCAGCGTCAGATGTGTATAAGAGACAGAGATAGATCGGAGTTACTCTTGATGTACATGGTAGAGTAAGCACCAGTTATCGAATCGATAGCTGGAGTCTGCCCGTTTACCGTGAGGTCATATCCCTCACCTGCGATTCCGAAGTCTGATGGATAGGGAGTTAGCCTGTAGTCTAAGAGATTAGAAAGGATTGGAATTTGCTCCCCGCCGAATTCTTGGGTTACACTGGGGTTCTCAACATCTATTGTTGTCACAATCATCCCTCCAGCACCTCTGTTGCATAACGACAGTAAGGACTGCGATTCGTATGTATTGTCTCTGATCAATGTGTGGAATGTTCCAGTTGGGTCACTTATCCTCCCTCCACAGACTTGAGGAATCTGAGTCCCCTGAACCTGTGCGGTATCTAGACCGGAGAGGGCTACATGACTGCCTCCATTAATTGCGCTGAAGGCGGATGGGTCGACGTCGTCCATTAGAGGATGGAATGGGTCAACAATGGTGATATCCTCGCTCAGTATTCTGTTGTCCTCTGTGAAATTGACTTGGTTCCTCATAGCGATATCCATTCCGAATGGTAGGTTTCCTGGTTGGTATGCATCTCTGTAAGGGCCTAGATGAATCTGTGTAGTGCCTCCCTGCACCATGAACTGCTCCAGGGTATCAACGACTGAAAGGCCGTCAGTCGACCTGGAAGAAGCTAGCTTATCGTAGTAGTCTCCGTAATAGACGTTGTAATCGGTCTGCCATGGAAGTAGGACCTTGTCATAGTGTTCCAACCACGAGGGAGTAGCATAGTCATCCCAATTCTCCAGTCTCATCTGAGTATAGCTCATTTCCATAGATTCCAGATCTGATTTGACCATCTGGAGACGATTCTGGTCAGTAGGGTTTGAAAGAATCGCTACATCAATTCTGTCGTAGAAAGTTATTATGAAGAAGCGAACGTTTCCAGATGGCTCCACGGTATTATCTTCCTTGGTGACTTGTGCGGAGAAGCTGATATTGTACGTATGCCCGTCTGCCCATGAATTAAATGGCTGGGACCAATTAGCCCAGTCTCTCTGATGAGGCTCCAGGTCAAATGGACCATTATCAGCAGTCTCTTCGAATACTTGCTGATTAGTGGTGAGGTCCTTGATTGACATTGTCAGTGTGTAGTCTCCGTCTATGACACCGTTTAGGAGAGGTACTGAGAAGCTGTGCATCGCTTGATCGTCAATGGGGTAAACACATTCGTATGTTATATCGGTCACACACTCCATGACATCTGGTTGCATCAGAGTAATTTCAGCGCTGGCTATACTGAACATGATGGTAGAGATGTTGTTTGCAAGATTTACCTCTTGTTGTTGGTACCAAGCATCTGTTGGATCGGTGTTATCCAGCATTGTCATTGCGTCTATTCTGTATATTCCACTACTGAAATCATGGTTGGCAACGACTATGGTAGATGACTCGGAAGCATCTAGGCCGGTGACCTCTTCTGTGTAATTTCCATCAAACTCGAAAGTGAACTCTTCTACTCGGATATTATCAACCGCAAACCCTGCAAGGCCCGCATTTCCATTGATTCCATCCTCATTGGACTGGAATCTCCAGGTTAGACTTACCTCAGAACCTGCAAGAGTGGTGCACTCATCCCTCCAGTCTGTGGAGTCGGTACTGGTCCTGTTCTGAATCACAATATGTGTCAAATCGAGAGTGATTGACTTCATTATATTCTCAGAATCGAACCATACTACAGAGTTTATGTTGTCAGAGTGATCTCCGAAGTATTCTACCTCATCATACCCGTTTAAGTCGAAATCTTCACATCTATGGAAGTTCGGATCTTCGGGGTTGGTATTCTGAATTCCATTCTCGTTTAGATCGATCCAGCTTCCGTATGCCACGCCTTGGTAGAGTTCTCCATCTCTTGTCCATGACAGCTCGAGATTAGCCGCATCCCTAATCGCCAGAATATTTCCTTGGGAGTCTTGTAGGAAATCCCCCTCGGCATAGTAGTCGAAGGTAAGGTAAGTGAAGTCGGCACCTGTTGCCGCTATCGGTATAGGATCTAGGGTTACGGTTTCATTCCATCCATCGCCATATCCGGTATCGGGATGTCCCAGCCAGTAGGCGAAATTCTTGAACACACCGACATTCTGAGGTAACATATCGTTAGTTCCTGAAGAGTCGTCCAATCTACTTCCATTATCATTTCCATCATCAGCCCATATTGGATCCACGCCTGAGAAGTCTTCAATGCCGACCAGATCTGGCTCGGCATTGTATATCTCCGCCTTGACACTGAAGTTAGTGAGTGTGTTTCCCCAATTAGTTGCTCTAAGTTCTACGTCCCTAGTTCCCGAGGCATACCTTACACCGTTCTCCAGGTTCTTCCATGGATCTTCCGCTAGTCCTGGGTCGAATAGATTGTTCACCGTAGTTTGGAACCTTTCTTCATCGTTGGTTGCATCCATATTCTGGAATCCTGAAGGGCTGGAAAGCTCTGTTTTGACAAAATACGTCGTGTTATCGACGAAATCTGCCGTCAAGCTCACTTCCTCTGAGGCGCCTGCTGCTAGATTGGAGAAAGTCAAGGTGTCCGAGACTACCTCTTGAGTTCCAAACGTTACGTCTCTTTTTCTTATGGTTATATTATCAAATGCGAACCCATCCCACTCGGTACCTTGTGATGACCCCTCAGGACCGACGGTCCCGAGTAGACCACTCCTGAATCTGAACCTGATATCAATGATTTGACCCGCATATGGTGTTAGGTCTATTGACTCCTGTTCGTTAATTTCCTCGGAGTCGCCACCTCCCTCTTTGTAGTCCTCCCAACCAGTGACTGTGGCAGTGAACTGGTTCCCGTTGTATGTGTTGTATTCGGGGTCAACTCCCTGCAATAGCAGTCTGAAGTATCTCTCGTTATCCCATCCACCATTGAAAAAGACGGACTCCCAGCCACTGCCTTCTGACCATACTTCTATTCCGCATGAGTCCTCGTAGAGCCATCTCTCAACTACGGAGTATTGTTCCGCCAGGTAAAGCTCGAAGAATGCGGACGAACAGAATAGGGAGATATCGAGATAGGCTGCATCCGCCCCGGTAAGATCGACGTTTTCCAGGATTATCGCCTCATCCATGTTATTGTAGTATCCCGACTGGTTGTCCAACCCTTGATAGTCCAATCCTGCCCACATGTAGGTTGTCGGATTGCTGTCTGCCTCATACCAGTCGTCTGTTGCAGTCCCATTTGCATCGACTGAAGCATTAGATTCTTCGTGCCAGGAGGAAGATCCAGCTTCGTACATTCCTGTGTATGAGACTTTCGAGAATGTACACGCAGGACAATTTGTATCTACCTCGTTTCCATCGAAATCATTGCTGTAGACAACAGTGTCGACTCCACCTAGAACCTCCTTGACTTCAAGATCTACATTAATTGATCCTGATAGAGGATTTAGACCGGTGTTCTTGACCGTCACATTGACGAATCTAGTGCCTTCACCGATCTGTGCCTGGGCGGTGGCAGGGTTGAGTGATGCTGGCGCTATGGTAACGTCGGTAATTCCCATGTCTTCGTTATCCAGCGAGAGAACGGATAGGAAGTCGCCCGCTCCTCCCCATCCCTGAGTGTCTAGCCACATCGCGTTGTTCGCGAACCTGTAGGAGTAATCTCTCTGACCGATGATAATTTCAAATGCGCTATCGGCACCTCCCTGTAGCTGTGCTGGAATGGCCATCGTAGGCCTCCTACCGACATCAAAGGACAGTGAAGAAAGATATCCTGGTCCATCGGGGTTCGCCAGAATTATCTCCACAGTGTTCAGCTCTCTAAGGTTATCAAGCAACAGGAAAGTCTGATTCTGAGCGCTGGAATCTTGGAGCCTTGTCAAAGTAAGTTCGGTTGGTATGAAGAAGTCCACCTCTCCATCCCTGTTGACGTCCTCTATGGTAATGGATGCTCCTTTGAAGTCACCCAAAGGAACATAATTTTGGGTATCCCACTGGTTTCCTGTCTTCACGGCATAGGAAATGTTGCCTGTGATACCGTCAACGACGGCAACCATGTCTATCTCTCCATCGCCGTCAGTGTCAGATATGTCCATTCCCCCCATAGGGTAGTTGTGTTCTGCATCTAGCTTGAATTCGTGGACTCCCTGAGCAGTTGGTGTCATCGGGTTGGGGAATTGATCTTGGATACAGTCGTACTCAAGAACAGTCATGTTGTCATAGTGGCCGACAGAATACCCAACTCCTGCATTCCAAGGTGGCGTTCTTAATAGCCACATATCTAAATCATCACAATCGCCAATTGGGGTACCTATGCCACCACCCTGGACAGTTTCTCCCCAGTGCCCCAACATGACATTGGTGTAGATTCCATTGGTCAGGGGAACTGGCATCGACTGTTGATTGGTGATCAGGCCTGGATCTGGCCCTCTGTATATCTGGACGTACTGACTGGACCCTGTGGTATCCCTTGAGATCAAGATTATGTCATCATTTCCATCATCGTTTATGTCTCCTACCTCCATACTGATGTGGATTGGATTAGAAATTGTTATGGCGGTTTCTGACCAGGAGTTTACACTGTCGGTACAGCTACCAAACAAGACAGTCAGATTTCCTGGCCTAACGAAGGTCTCTCCTACAAACCTAATATTCTCTTGATAATAAACTATGTCGTTAACCCCATCGCCGTTTATGTCCCCGACCTCGACATCCACGCCATTAGCGGTATCGACAAAGCCAGCTCTCTGTGAGTTGTTGTTGGAGATGAAGACATCTTGTCTGTCCGCAAATCCTCCAGAGCCGTCATTGTACAAGGTGGTGATGAAGTGTCCCATGGCGCTGGCAGAGACAATATCATTATCCCCATCACAATCCAAATCACCCACTGCAATATCCGATGGGTCACGCTGAACAGCGTATTGTGTGATGTGCGATGCACTTACCGCTGGTGCGAACGAGGCCAACGGCATTGCCATCAGTAGGAACACGAGTAACAGTGCTCTCCTTCCCTCTCTGAATCTATCTTGTGCGGTCTGCGGACTAAGCGACATGGCCTCCGGGTAATTCGGCTCTCTCTTATGCCTTGTGGGGGGATGTGCTGCACAACCCCTACGGGGTTGAGATAAAAATATTGCATTTAGTGCGATTCTAACCAGCTTGGATTGGGAGAATAGTGATCTTCTGCCCCCCCATGTATTCTCTCTAATTTCCCAATTCTCCAAAGTCTGTCTAAGAAAACCTTGAGCTCCACTTCCCCCTTGCCGACCTTCTCGCCAATAAGCTTCTGAATGTCAGAAATAGATAGTGAGGTATGGCCATGTTCTCTGACCACCATTGTCAAGATTAGCTGGAGCCATGCCTCGGCAAGAGGGTCAGCAGACAGTGGATTTGATACTGGCTCTGGGGGCTCTACCTCGGAAACAAACTCCTCGAGGGCCGAAATATCAGGATCGCTTTGTTTCGAAGTCCCCAATCCAGATACTGCTTCCTCTAGATCAAGATCTCCTACAGTCCTTACAACGGAGGGTATCCTGGATGGATCTGGAGGAGGCCCAGGTAGGGCCTTTTCAGGGTCTGGACTCGCTAGCTTAGAGCTATACTGAGAATCGGGGGAATGTTGTCCCGATGGATCGAAGACGTCTCTAAGGAAACCCATTGCGCCAGTAATTCCGATGGATGAACGGGCAGAGTTTACGAAATCCTCTGTCCCCTCCAACAGGATATCGACTTGATCTTGAGTTGATTTATACCGAAATCTGACCCTTCTTGAGTTCGGCATGTCATCCCTCCAGTGTTTCAGTCTGGCTCATCGTCTATTAACCCGATTACTCACTAGCTAGTTTTCGTAATACAGTCTGTAGGATGCCTCCATTCCTGTAATATTCGACATCTACGGGCGTGTCCAGCCTTACGGTAGCGAAGAAGGTCAAAGTTGTGCCATCTAGTTTTCTGGCGGTAATCTCAATTTGTGAAAGTGGTTCCAGATCTCCCGAAGATGGTATGTCAAAGTGTTCGGTTCCATCAAGACCTAGTGAGTCGGCATCTTCACCTTCTGGAAAGGTCAATGGTAGCACTCCCATGCCAACGAGGTTTGACCTGTGTATCCTTTCAAAGGATGTAGCTAAGACTGCTTTTACTCCAAGAAGAAGGGTTCCCTTGGCGGCCCAATCCCTACTGCTTCCAGTGCCGTATTGAGAGCCAGCTAGAACTATCAAATCAGTTCCATCAGCGATGTATTTTCTACTTGCATCGAAAATTGAGATTACCTCTCCTGTAGGGAAAAATGTGGTGAATCCCCCCTCAGTACCAGATGCCAGTTGGTTCCTAATCCTAACATTGGCAAAGGTGCCTCTCATCATGACTTCATGGTTCCCCCTCCTACTTCCAAATGAGTTGAAATCACTCTTAGTGACTCCCCTATCGATTAGATATTTGCCGGCTGGGCCTTCTTTGGGGAAGGCTCCAGCGGGACTGATGTGATCAGTAGTCACGGAATCTCCAAGTTTCAGTAGTACTCTTGCAGAGTTTATCGGCTCTATTGGTTTGGGATTGAGTGATATGCCCTCCAAGAAGCTGGGTAATCTAACGTAAGTTGATTCTTCATCCCAAGGGAATAGGGGAGAAGGCTCACTTGGTATGGAGTCCCACTTTGGCTCCTTGAGAATATCCGAGTACCTATCTCTGAACATCTCTGGCCCTATAGAGGAAGACACGGCTTCCCGTATACTCCGGTCACTAGGCCAGATATCTGCTAGCATAACTGGCACTCCATCACTAGAGTGCCCGATAGGGTCTGACTCGAAGTCTATATCCAGAGTCCCAGAGAGAGCATAGGCAACTACTAATGGGGGGCTTGCTAGGTAATTGGCTAGAATTTTCTGATGTATCCTCCCTTCGAAGTTTCTATTTCCTGAAAGAACGCTACCTACTACAAGTCCACCTTCATCTACGGCCGATTCTATTTCTTCGTCCAGAGGACCAGAGTTACCGATACATGTCGTACATCCATAACCCACCACGTTGAATCCCAATTTATCTAGGTACGGCGTGAGGCCACTAGCATCTAGGTACTCGGTTACAACCCTGCTTCCGGGAGCGAGGCTTGGCTTCACCCAAGGTTTGATTTGGAGGCCTTTGTCAAACGCGTTCTTGGCCACCAATCCAGCTGCTATCATCACGCTAGGATTGCTAGTATTGGTGCAGCTTGTAATGGCGGCAATCACTACATCCCCGTGACCAAGGTCACAGTTTTTTCCCCTGACTTCGCATCTGATGTCATTACGTGAATTGTCTATTCCATGCCCCTGATGCCCGACAGGGGAATTCAGACTCTCTCTCCAGTGGCTCTTCATATCAGACAGAGAAACCCTGTCTTGGGGTCTTTTTGGGCCAGCCATTGAGGGTGTCACGGTAGAGAGGTTCAACGATAGAGACGTGGTAAAGTTGGGGGGCCTGGTGCTATCTGTTCTGAAGAGGCCCTGAGCCTTCAGATATCTTCTCACGTTCTCTACGTGATCGTCTTCCCTCCCAGAAAGTAACAAGTAATCTAGAGTTATCTCATCTACTGGAAAGAATCCACATGTCGCCCCATATTCTGGAGCCATATTGGCAATTGTTGCTCTATCAGGGAGGCTGAGGTTTGAAAGACCGCTACCATAAAATTCTACAAATTTGCCTACACATCCGTGCTCTCTGAGTAGTTCTACGATCCTCAGTGTGACATCGGTAGCGGTAACTCCTGGCAATGATTTTCCAGTAATCTCGAAACCGACGACCTCGGGAAGGAGCATGTAAATCGGCTGGCCTAGCATTACCGCTTCTGCCTCGATACCACCTACTCCCCAACCCAGAACTCCGAGTCCATTTATCATGGTAGTATGGGAGTCAGTACCAACTAATGTATCGGGTATCCATTTTCCCCCTTCCATACGAGCTACGGATGCTATCCATTCCAGATTTATCTGATGAACTATGCCCCTTCCAGGAGGAACTGCTCTGAAGCTATCCAGACTCTGCTGACCCCATTTGAGAAACTTGTATCTCTCCATGTTCCTGTGGTACTCCATCTCTAGGTTTCTCTCTCTAGCATCAGGAAAAAGCCCTGAGAAGTCAACCTGTACGGAATGGTCCACGACCAAATCTACAGGGACCTGTGGGTTAACCTTCTCAGGATCTCCACCTAGGTTTACCATTGCGTCTCGAAGAGCCGCGATATCGACGACAGCAGGCACCCCGGTGAAGTCTTGGAGTAATACTCTGCTCGGGGAGAACGGTATCTCACACGGATTCATTGAAGGGGACCATGTAGCTATATTCCTGACATCCTCTTCAGTTACTAGAAAACCATCACACTTGCGTAATGCTGCTTCTAAAAGGCATCTGATAGTAAACGGGAGTTGTTCCAGGTTGCATATTCCTAGCTTCTCTAAGGCATTGAGATCATAGAACTCACCGAGGCTTCCGTCAGCAGTCTGGAAGGTGGAGATACTGCTGAAAGGATCTTCGACTGACATGGACACCCGAACCTCTGGACGCGAGTCATGCCCATCAACTTGACTACGCGCTGAATAGAGTCACTGCGTGACTGTAGCAGAGATTAATCTCACATCATCAATTGGTTGGTCCCCACTCGTGCTTTCGTCATCATCGTTATTCCCGGTTACGACATTGTTGATTGCATCAACATGTGACATGCCACTCAGAACCTTCCCGAATACAGTGTGTACACCATCCAAATGGCTTGGGGAACTACCGGTGGGAACGATGTAGAACTGGCTTCCGCCGGTGTTTGGATTGCTGGTCTTAGCCATCGCTAGCATTCCGGGAGAGTGGGTAAGGCCGTTGTCCGCCTCGTCTGGGACTGTCCATTGGCCCTGATCGCATGCGCCGGAGCTACTCCTACTTTCACCGTTACAATATCCGAACCACTTTGCTGCATTCCCTCCTGCCCCGTTCATGCCATCGATGTCCCCTCCTTGATTCATGAATCCTCCAATGACTCTATGGAAAATCGTGGAGTCATAGTTTCCTTGAGATGAGTGCAACAAGAAATTCTCAACGTGCTTCGGTGCATCATTACTGAATAGCTCGATCCCTATCGTACCCATGGTTCGCTCTCCGGTAACTGAATCGACGTATGACACATCCATCGAGACAACCGGATTACCTCCCTCTTCGGTGAGCATATCGGAGATCACTTTCACCGCGACCAGCGACATCATCAGAACTGTCACTATTGCGAATAGGCCGAAGGGGGTCGGATTTCCTTCGTCCATAAGTTGGAAACCTGCGCCTCTTGATATGGCATTGGCGTCCATCATT
>CAXHFZ010000030.1:0-9148 GCA_964016325.1 uncultured Candidatus Poseidoniales archaeon
TTCCCTTGACTCTCCTGGGTCATGGATCGAGAATAGCGTCAGGATTGAGAATAGGGATCTAGTTGAGAGTATGGTCCATGACTCGATAAGGGGATTCACGAGAGCTGATTTGGAAGAGCTCCTTATTGGAGTTCCATGTGCGTCTGTCAATACGATATCAGAGGCTCTCGATGACCCCCAATCCCATTTCAGGGAAAATGTGATTCATTACAGTGGAGTTCCCACTTTAGCTAGTCCATTCAGGTTCATTTCTGCCCAAAAGGAGCTAATGAAGGAACAATCGGGTTCCCGTGAACAGCATTGAGATGCCATGCTCGTTAGCCGCATCTATTGACTCCTGATCTCTAACTGAGCCACCCGGTTGAACCACGCTTGAGACCCCTATATCGTTGGCCGAGTCTATTCCATCCCTAAATGGGAAGAAGGCATCTGATACCATCATCGAACCGTTCGCTCTGTCGCCGGCTCTCCTAGATGCTATCCTAACGGCCTCGACCCTGCTGGTCTGGCCCGGTCCTACTCCAATTGTAGCGAGTCCTGTGGCGGTCTTTGAGACGAGGATGATCGCATTCGATTTGACCTCGGACAATACGGCGCATCCGAATTTGGCTAGGGAGAACTCGCCCTCCTCCATCTGCCTATCTGTGACACACTTGGAATTATCCCATTCTACTGCGGGGGGGCCTTGCACCTGTGCTAGCCAGCCTCCGCTTACCTGTCGAAGAGAGAGATTCTCAACCCTTGGGCCCATGGAGCTGAGAGTCAGCATTCTGCGATTCTTCTTTGAGGATAGGATCTCCAGAGCCTCTGGGTGGTACCCAGGTGCTATCATGCACTCAAAGAAGTGCCCCCCAATGGCGATAGCGGTGTCAGGCTGAACCTCCTTCGTAAATGCTATGACACAACCGAACGCGCTCTCTGGATCGCTAGCCAGTGCGTTTATCCATGCCTCTGATTGATTATCGTCGACTGCGGCTCCACATGGATTGGTGTGCTTGATTACTACGCAACCATGGTCATAATCGGAGCATGTGTGAATTAGGTTCTGCGCGAGTCTCAGTGCCCCATCCAGATCCAGGTAGTTGTTGTAGGAAAGTGGTTTGCCTCCGTGTTGGATTGCCGAGGCTAATCCCTCCGGCTCTCCCCCCGCAGGGTAAAATGATGCTGGCTGGTGGGGATTCTCACCATACCTGAGATGCGTGCCTCTCTGTGAGGCGATGTGTATCCTCGAAGGGTTTTCGGCATCACTGAGTCTTCTCTCCAGCTCGTTGGAGACAGCAGAATCGTATGCGGCGGTCCCCTGGAATGACTCCAACGCAAGATTGGCCCTAGTTTCCAAATCTATTGACGAGGGGTCCCCCCCTGTAGATCGTAGCTGTTCAATTATCCCCTCGTACTGTGAGGGGGATGTGAGCACGATGACGTCCTTGTGGTTCTTGGCGGCAGAGCGGACCATGGTTGGACCCCCTATATCGATCATCTCAATTAGTTCTGAGTCAGTAGCAGGAGGAACCCTGGCGGCCGTCTCTGCGAATGGGTACAGGTTCACGCAGACTAAATCTATAGGACCATATCCAAGGTCCTGGAGAGTTCTCATGTCGTCGTCTCTATCTCTTCTGGCGAGGATCCCCCCATGAACCGCGGGATGTAGCGTCTTCACCCTACCATCGAATACCTCTGGGTGTCCCGTAGCTTCGCTGACGTCGATGACTGAGATACCGGCTGCACGGAGCTTTCGGGCGGTTCCCCCAGTGGACAGGATCTGCCAATTCATGTCAGAGAGAGCCTTGGAGAGTTCCTCCACTCCTTCCTTGTGCCAGACGCTGATCAACGCTCGGGGCTGTGCCATGGGCAGGCATGCGGGCACGCGACTTGAAGGATTCTATCTTCAGTCCCCTCTTGAGGACACTACCTGATCTATCCTGAGCATACTTATAGCGGTCTCGGTGGATGTCTCAAGAGACTCGGATATGACTGATAGGGAGTGCCATACATCGTCTACAGGAGATACCTCTCCTTTCTTGTCTACCCCCATGGCTTGGTTTTCCTTCCTTGCTTCCGCCCGAAGCTCCAGAACCTTATCCAACGGACTCTGGCCTGCGTTTTCAGCCAGAACAGCAGGGATTGTCTCCATGGCTCTGGCAAAGGCCTCCATGGCTATCCTCTCCCTGCCTGGTTCGGACTCCATCTGACTCCTGACGTGGTGTGATACCCTGGAATGGGCGGAGCCCCCTCCAGGTAGCACTAGATCGTCCTTGATTGCCAGAGAGGTTGCTCTCAGGGAGTCATATATGCCCCTTATCGCCTCCTCAGTAGCCTCGTTTCCATCGCCTCCTACCTCTATTGTTACTACCGAGGGATTTCGACAGCCGTCGATTCTTATGATATCCTCTACCATATCGGTTGACTGGTTTCTCTCCCATGTTAACGACCCGCATTCTCCTAAGTCACCAGGTGATGCGTCGAGAATAGAGTCGATTATCAAGGAGGAGGTGGCTTCGGCAGAGTTCCTGAGTTCCGATTCGTCCAGCTGTGCTATCGCGAGTATGTCATTATCGGCTAGTATGTGAAGTATTTCGGTATCAATCTCCCCTCCACAGAGAATGACGTCGGCGCCTGTGGCTAGGATTCTAGTCGCAATATCCTCCTTCCTAGATTGCTCTGCGTTGACAAATGAGTCCAGCTGGTCCGCAGAGGAGATTTTTATTTGGGCGTCTCTTGTCATTGACCTGATTTTGAGATCTCCCCCTATTACCGCTACCTTTGGGTCTCGGAGGTTGTTTGGGAGGCCATCCATTGGTACTCTCCTCCTGAATGCGACTCCTCTGATCAGGAAAGAGTCACTCAGTGATCCCTTTCCAGACTTGAACATTGATACGTTCTCTGCACCGGGCTCCTCTACGTTTTCAGAAACAATGCCCAATGATTCCACTACCAATCCTGATAGTAGCTGGAGAGCGTTTTCTGCGCCTTTTCCTATCATGGCTGTCTCGGCCACATAACCCAGGAGATCACTATTCAATGGGATGGATATCTCCTCTAGAAAATCCAATGATGCTTGCATGGATTTCCTGTACCCCTCAATAATCGTGAGAGGGTGGAGCCCTTTCCTCAAGAGAGTCTGGGCCTCCTGAAGAAGGGCACCGCAGAGAAGCATTGTAGTGGTCACGCCATCACCACAAGCCTCCTCTTGTGACTGACACATTGAGACTAGCATCTTAGCAGCTGGGTGCTTTACCAAGAGCTCTGAGACTATCTTCGCACCGTCGTTGGTGACTGCAGTGTTGCCGTCTGTCTTGTAGAGCATCTTGTCAAGCCCCATCGGCCCGAAAGTCGGTTTCAGAAGATTGGCAAAAACCTCCGAAGCTGCGATGAGCTTCTCCTGTACTTCAGTACCACTAGTGATGTTGGTCTGCTCCTTCACTATGACCACTGGAGGTTTGCCGGCTCCGTCGCTCATGGCATGGCGAGCCACGAGGTCGCCATGAATCCTTTGAGTAGAAATATTAAGATTCCACGAGCTCTCAATGAGAATATCTATCCGTTGGTGTCAACTGTTGGGGCTGTGAGTTGGGGGCCCGCATTATCTGCTATGATGGCCTCAATGATTGTTTTGCTCGCTTTTGGACCTGTTTCTTCCGCCCAGATTGGAGTACTACCTTCTATTGAGATTACGTGTGAAGATCCAGACCCAATTGAGGTTTGGCCGGGCGCGACTAGATCGACCATCGTCCATTGTACGTTGGAGAACCCCTCCATTCATAGCGAGTCGGTAGAAATTGGCACGGGGAGCGACGAGGGGGACTTCGAGTTCGCGGCTCCGGCATCGGTAACGATAGGCTCAGGAGAGGAGGTTGACATTCAGGTGGTGGTCAGAGCTAATGAGCTCCATCAAGAGGGTGAATTTGATGCGAACATAACGGCCAAGGTAACTCAGGCCAATGGAATTGACGTTGGGGCCTTTACCTCAGAAGAGGAGGCAGTTGTCAGTGTGGAGGTAATGAGCTTCGGATCATGTGAAGTTATGATGGGGCAGGGAGGGGGGAGCATTGACGCGGGGGACCCTGTGGTCTTCGCTGCGTCGTTCGTTTGCCAGTCCAATACTGATTTCTCGATTGGATATAGCTTGATCATGATTCAGGAGGGATCGATGTCCTCTGCATGGCCGTCGGGATTTGAGGATCAGAGCGCTCCTTGTGAGTTCCAAGTTCAAGCCGGAGGGGGAGGGGGCAACTGCCAATTCCAGGTCTCAACCCCCTCTAACCTCGCTAGTGCATGGAACGGGTGTGTTGTTCTGATAGACAATGATGGCGATGGTGATGGAGTGGGATCGGTTGCCCCATCCTCGTGTTCCTCCGATACTCCCTCGCTCGGTGTGAATGTAGACCCTCAGGGACTATCACTAGGGGCGATCGGACTGGATGGAAACAGCTCACTAACAGATATCGCTATGGAAAACAAAGAGGTTGTGGGAGGGGCTCTTGGGGGTTTGATACTACTCGTCTCTCTATTGGTTGTAGTGAGGAGAAGGTCCAGGCGATATGCCGATTGGGACGAGGACTAGTCATTCGAGGACGTTGATCATCCACAGGGCCGAGAGCGCGCCTGATATCCCCAGGACCATTGACATGGTCTCCGGGAAACCGAGGCTCCCGGTGTAAAATACGTACTGAAGACCTGTCATCAGGACGACTGCTGTCGCTTGAGAGAAGTGCTCCCTGCCAAAGCCGGACTCGTTGACTATGTGGTCCCTGTTCCTGATCGATACCACGATTAGGGTTGCCATGGAAAGCACGATAGCATGGCCCATTAGCCAACCCCCTGACGAGCCAAAAACGTCAACCAGCGAGTCTTGAAAATCACCTAGGACCATGGAAGCGACATCCACCATGCCTTCCTGGAGGAGCCGGGCACTATTCAATCAAACGGAGCTAGCTATGCCTGGCCTGCTAATGACTCCAGTAGCTCCAGGGTTTCGCTAACCATCCTCTCCTTGTCGAATCTGCGCTCTGCTGTGGCTCTGGCGGCCTCAGATATCGCGTTTCTCTCGGCGGGGTCGCTCTCTAGTCTACGAATCGCCTCAATCAGCCCGGAAAGATCGCCTGGCTTGATGAAGAGTCCGTCAGTACCATGAGTAATGACATCAGAGTTACCCCCTATGTCAGAGGAGATTGTAGGAATGCCATGGGACATCGCCTCCAAAAGAGCCAGGGGTAATCCTTCGTATCTCGTTGTTGGAATCAGGTACACGTCGGCTGACGAGTATATCCTGGACAGCTCGTCATCATCTACCCTGCCGTGAAAGGTGACCCTATCATTAACATTTAAGTCGGTACAAATTGCTTTCAGATCTTCGAAATAAGGGCCCGTTCCTACTATATCGAGATGAAGAGGGACGTCCTCCATCTTGGAGACTGCCCTGATTGCCGTCTGGAATCCCTTCTGCTTGTCCGCTCTCCCTGTGCATAGGAGCCGTAAAGTTTCACTTGATTCCCTCCTCTTGGGAGGGGCAGGGAGGGTTATTCCATTCTCTATGACCTGTACCTTTCCCTTGGAATATACTGAGAAGTCCCTCGCGAGTGTGGGAGAGACCAGTATAATGGATCTGGATGCCTTCCTCATTGGCATCTCCCAGAGAATACACCTTCTGACCAGATGCATCGGAGTCAGAATTAGCCAGTGCCAATATCTAGGCCTCATATCGGCGGCTGAGAGGAATGAGAGTAGCTCTGTCCTCAGAGAGCCATGACATACGACAGCCATTGGTATTGCGTTCTTTTGGGCCCAACGCATGACTCCCTTGGCCGCAAACTCGTTGCTGTGGATCACGTCAATGGGATCCTCGGCGTGCAACTCGCGGACAACGGAAAGAGATTCCTTGAACCACGCTCTGGATAGTGTCCTGGGAGCGGATGGCGAGAGGAACCTGATCGTGACGCCGTTCTTCTCCTCCCTCTTTACGCCGTCATAGCGGGAGGTAGTGAGGACCGTTACCCTGTGCCCGGCTTTCGCGAATCCCTCGCACAGGTCCTCGCACTGCCTCTCAAAGCCCCCGAAACCATGGGAGAGAGTTGAGCGTGATAGTACCAGAATGTGCATTTGACCAAGCGTTTGGAGGGTCTGCGAGTTATAGGGGTATTCTAGCCTCGGATGGGGCGAAGCAGTCAAGCGGAATATCCGTGCCTTTCCAGAACATCAGAATTGCTGGAGGAGAATTCGGTCAGTTCTGGGTCCATGCGGTATGCGAAGGCCCTTGTTGGGTCAATCATACCCTCTATGGACGATATCGTTTGGGGGTCTGCTTCGATGGAGAGGTACTCGTACAATTTGGGTAGAGCCTCCTTCGGATCACTGAGTAGGTCCTCATACCTGATTGAGTGCTTGTCCTCGATATCGCTCAGTATGCCCTCCTCCATCTCGACTTGTTCGGACCAGAAGCCCAGTGCGCCCTCCATTGTGGATGACCTCTGTCCTCTCATGATGGGAGATCTGCTGGATCGCCAGGAGTATGTTGGAAGCCATTTCCTGAATCTGCTCACGTCTCCCTCCCAGTGACTTGAGTTTCTGGTCTTGAGGCTGGACGCCACATCGACTCCGTGTCTGGTGACATGGACTATCTTCATGTCAGGCCATATCGACTTCCACACCGGAAGGGCCGGGCCGTTTCGAGGGTCCTTCCAACCCCACTTGCCCTCCATATCGAAGAGTCCTTTCTTCAGGTATCTGCCGGAGTATGCCTTGCTACCTCTGCTTGAAACTCTCTTGGAGACGTATTCGTTTACGGCTTCCATGGCTTGCTCGTGCTCCGTGAGCTCTGAAAGGATGGCCGGTCGCTCCCAGCTGGCACCAGCGTTTTCGTATATCCACTCATTGAGTCCGATGAAGAAGAGGGACTCGTGGTCGTCCTGCAAATCCTTGCCCATCATGACCCCGGAATGATCTAGTATCCTGGAGACTAGGCTAGTCCCGCTACGGTGCATGCCCACTACGACGACTGGACTGTTCACGATGCGTGCGTGGGGGTTGTGTGTTAAGTCCTAACTGGAGGTTTTGTCGAGAATGGTCCTAAGTGACTGGAATAGCATCTCTATCTGATGTGTGTCATTGTCGATGTGGGGAGAGACTCTGATCATGCCTGATCTGTCGGTTACTAGGATGCCGAACTCATCCTGCAGGCGCCGGACAATCTGTGAGCTGTCTTCTCCTCGGGGTGTGCGGATACTAACTATCGCGCTCCTCTGTTCCGGATCAGTGGGGGAGACCACTTCGAGACCCATTCCCATAGCTCCCTCTATGACGGCGTCTGCGAGCTTCATGTCATGGGCCCATATCTCGTCCTGCCCTATTTCTAGCATCTCCTCAATGGACATTGCCAGGCCCTGTAGTGCCCCGAAGTGCAGTGTGGTGAACTCGAACCTGCTCGCATCCTCTGGCAGATCCATCCTATCTGATTTCATGTCCCAGATGTCCTCGTGGCTCCGGAATCCCACCATTCCTGGAATCAGCTTCTTAGCCCGGGGCGATAGGTAACCCACAGCTGCCCCATAAGTCCCTCTGAGCCACTTGTAACCTGAGGCGACTATGACGTCGGCACCGGATTCCGGGCCGTTTATCGGGACCATTCCCATGGACTGGGTCGCATCGACCATCAGCATGGCTCCGACGGATCGCGCGGCTTCGGAGAACCGTCTCAGGTCATACCTCTGTCCATTGGCGTACTCGACATGAGAGATGACTACTACGGCAGTGTTCTCGTCTATCAGAGAAAGTATATCCTCAGGATCAGTGTAGTGTTTTTCGTCGTATGGCGCCAGCCGTATCTCGACGCCTGTGCTCTGGGACACTCTTGTCCAGGGGTATACCGTGGATGGGAAGGCAGCGCGCGAGGAGACAACGTTCTCTCCCTCGGAAGGCATCGCAGCCCAGGCCACTGAGCACATCAGACCTGTGGCGCTCGAGGCACAGCAAATGTCAGAGGCCTCGCAGGACAGAAGTTTGGAGGCCGCCTCCCTGAGTGGCATCATCCCATGCTTCTCCGCATCGGCATCGAATTCGGCGGCGCCCCCTCTTGCCAGCGAGTCGGCCCATTCTGTGGCGATCCTGTGCGCCACTGGTGAGGTCGTAGCGACATTGGCATAGGATAGGTTCGTCCACTGGCGTTGCATTGCAACCTTGGGGCGGGGTTTGAACTATTCAATCCAAGGCACCGATGGGGCCTTATGCGTGTGTGGATGCGTTTGTCCGTGGAAAGGGAGAGGCGCGCCGCGCTGGCCATCTTCGCGATTTCGTTCCTCTGGGGGATGACGTTCATTTGGATGAAGCAGGGGATAGAGGCTGCCGAGCTGGTATCTCCTGACCTGGATGCTAATTGGGTGGCCATTCTTTTCTTCTCGGCGCGCTTCGTCATTGCCACAGCGCTGACACTGGCTATACTGCCGAAGGCACGCACGGGCCTCAGAAACCCGGACGCTGTAAGAGGGGGGATGTGGCTCGGGCTGATTCTCTCGGCAGGATACCTCAGCCAGAACGTAGGGATAACTACCGTAACCCCTGGAGTCTCCGCGTTTCTGACCAGTCTCTATGTCGTCTTCACTGCACTAATCGCCATATCATTGGGCAGGCAGAGCATGACCAGATCCACGGTGATCGGGGTTGTCCTGGCTACCTTCGGTGCCGGGTGGATAGGCGGTCCTCCGCAGGTCTCTCTTGGATTCGGAGAGTTTCTGACCATCTTCAGTGCCTACATGTTTGGAGCCCACATAATAGCCACTGACAGGGTGACGAAGGAGAATGACCCAATCGAGGTAACTGGCGCCATGATGATCACAATAATGTTGTTCGGAGCAGTGATGCTCCTAGCCTTGCCCGTGAGGGAAGAGGGTTTGGCGGTGTTCTCCGACTTCCAGGACGTCCTGATGAGCTGGGACTTCTTCCTACCTCTGTTCCTCTGTGCCGCCCTTGGGTCACTAGTTGCACTGCTAGTGCTGAACGTGTTCCAGAGGGACCTGCCACCGATAAGAGCGGCCATAATATACGCTTTTGAGCCAGTTTGGGCGGGTATTGCAAGTTTGACCCTGGGTTATGATGAGATCGGTTTCTGGTTCTTCGTCGGTGCGGCCGCACTCCTAATAGGGAACTTGGTTGTGGA
>CAXHFZ010000031.1:0-9133 GCA_964016325.1 uncultured Candidatus Poseidoniales archaeon
CAACACGACGTCATTCGTCGGCAGCGTCAGATGTGTATAAGAGACAGCTAACAATCTGGGCTCCACGACTGGAGAACCCGCATTGAGGCTGTTCGGGCGTACCTTTCATAAAAATCACTAAATCGTTACCATCTACTATCTCTTGCAATTCGCTTGGTGTCCAATTAAACCCGCTCATAATATCACTTCTTGTTAGGTCGCCTTACGTGGATACCAAAGAACTCTTGCTTTCCAGAATGGGGATCAAAGGTTGTGTTTCCCATTGCTGTGGATTGTTCGGGGGTCATGCACTTCAAGTCAAGAGCGTGCACTGAATTATCCTCTATATACTTCTTAAAATGCTTCAAAACTGGCATCTGCCTTTGAAGTGGCCTAACTCCCTCGAAATCCTCAGATATTATTCTGACATGAAAATGGTCTCCTGAACCATGTAAATCCGTAGCTTCCACTGAAGCAGTTGGATACACTTTCAGCACTTCCGATGAAACCCAATCCTCGGAGACCATGACTCTGGATAGAGGGGTATGATTTCAATGCGTTGATTATTGACCCTCTAATGCTTTGTTTATTCTGAGAAGATTTTGAGAAATTGTACCATCATCATTAATCAGTCCACTGCCCACAACTGCGATATCTATTCCCCATTCAGAAACCATCGCCGCATTGTGATACTTAATTCCTCCATCAATCATTAGGATTGGAGTTTTGCCGCCTGAATTCTCCTGCTTATCTATGGCTTCTCTGAAAGCTCTGACCTTATGCTCAACCTCAGGAATAAACGACTGGCCGCCCTTTCCCGGGACGACAGACATCACCAATACCAAATCTAGATCTGGCAGTAAAGGCATCACTTCTCTGATTTCTGTATCTGGATTCAGGACACATCCGATTTGCGTTCCCGTTGACTGGATTTCTGAGATGAGGTTTGGAAAATCTTGAACCGCTTCAATATGAGCAATGATCATATCTACTCCTGCGTCAACATACTGATTCCAAGTCTCCTCGGCATTATTGATCATCAGATGACAATCTATGAACACTCTATCCCCTAGCCTTTCTCTAACTGAACGGATAATTGCTGGTCCAAACGTGATTGTCTTGTTTGTGACCCAGTTTCCATCCATCACATCCATGTGAATCCAGTTTATTCCTGCATCAATAGCCTCATCTAAGGTTTCACCAAGTTTACAGAAGTCCGCAGTCAGTATACTGGGAGTAATATCCATGTACGCTCTGTACTAGGCGAGGAGGAGGGGGTTCTCAATCCCTTGGATATTAATAACAAGACACAGGTTGATACGGTGCCCCCTTCTCAGGCGCTTAGGTGCACCCATGGGACAAGTGATAGATGCTAGTGATTCGGACTTTGATGTCGTGACAAAGAGCGGTGGTTGGGTCCTAGTTGATTTCTGGGCTCCTTGGTGCGGTCCTTGCAAAATGATTGCTCCAGTATTGAGTCAGATAGCGACCGAGAGAGAGATTACAATAGCCAAGGTGAATACCGACGTTAATCCACTAAGTCCGGGAAGATTCGGAGTTAGAGGAATTCCTGCACTAATACTATTCAAAGATGGAGAAGTCGTTGATAGAATGACTGGTGCTATGCCAAAGACAGGCATGGACTCTTGGCTGAATAGACATATGTCCTAAGATTCGAAAGCGTTTCTGAGTTTGATGGATCTATCCTCTAGAGGATTTCCTACATCTCTAAGTAACCTGGTTCTGATAGCTTCATGTAACCACATTCCATCTTCCAGTTCCAGCATAAGGCCCCTTTCTATGAGCTCGGTTGGAGGGGGGCCGTCATGTTCAGCGGCTTTAGCTACAATTTCCCAAGGAACCGGTCTATCAGAGACCGAGAGAATCGAGAGGATCTCCCTGCTATCCGGAGGAAGTACATCTAGAATCTCCTGGTCGAGAAAACGGATCCAATCCTCATGCACGGTCTTTCCGTAAAGTTCCAATAGCTCTACTGCCAATGGGTGTCCACCTGTGATACTATGGATCTTTTCCACCTCTGTTTCATTGGGAAGATTCATTGAAGATATCCAAGAATTAACTTCCTCAACAGAAAGTCCGGACAGGTGTAGCTCTCTAACTCTCTCTCTTGTGTGAACATCTCTAGTGTCATAGAATGACAGTCTATTTCTTGAGATCAATATTAGCCTCAATGGAGCGATTTCGGCTACCTGTAAGAGAGCGCCAAAGAGGTAGTTCCCCTCCGGCCCTATATTGTGAACATCATCTAGAACAACCAGAAGTTCGATTTCTTGCTTAGTATCTAAACCGGATTCGTCCAGCATATGAGCCGCCAGCCTTCTCCTGTAGGAATCGATATCGATTTCTACACCGGGCTTAAGTGGGAGAGCTTCTAGAATATTGTAAGGATCGTGCTTCCCATCATCCACTCCGACACCTATCTTGTGAAGAAGGCTGGTTGCAACCCCTAGAGGCGTGTCCCAAGGCTGGCAAGGATAGTACATTACCTCATATTCGGGAGTTGATGATATAGTATGGTTTAGCCAGTGTGAGGTAAGTGTTGTTTTTCCACAGCCGGCGATACCAGATATGGCTAATAATGGGGTTTTGGATGAGAGCCAGGAGTCAAGCATGTCTTTCTCCACCAGTCTTCCGTGTATTTCTCTAGTCACAGGTGGAAGGTTACTATAGGTAGAATAGGCACCTGAAAGTAGGTTTGGAGAGGTTTTTTTTCTCTTGGGCATCGACACAATAGCACCAAATCTAATATCACCAAAATTGAGTACCCCCTCATGTTGGGCATGCATCAATACTTGTAGTAGTGATAGGTTTGTTTCGAGTTTTTTTGCGGCCTCGTCTGCCCTTATTTCCAATAGCTTGCCTTTCTTTCCCCTCAATAAAACAGTGGTAGTTCTTAGATTAGCAATCCTTTGCCTAGCCTCCAATCTTCCATCTTCGGTTAATTGCCATGTCTTCTGGCGACGATCTTCGCCTCTCACACTTCTAGAGTGCTCAGACACAAAGCCATTGGACATTAGCTCCCTCATTGCACGGGAAACATTTGGAGGATGCATTGCGCATACCTCGGAAATTCCTGTTCTTGTTACTTCACTTGTTACAATATAATGATCCGCTTGATGGTCCTGTTCCCACAAGTGGAGGATTATCCTGTCTATGACGGGGATACTGACACGGGGGATGCCGTCCGACATAGTGGTTCCGAGGACACCCCCCGCATCAAGAGTTTGGAATTCGGTTTATTCCACACACGGAGGATATGGTTGCTGCATGGGAGGGAGAAATAGGTCTGAGCATTCCCTGTCAAGAGATGGTAGAGAAAGAGTACTCTCACTCCCCAATGAGAGAGAAACGGGAAATGTTGAGACCGGACTAGGGACATAATCCTCGCCAGTTTGAGTGATTATCAGGCGAATTCCATCTCCCTCTGGTACTACTACATCCATTCCAAAGAACTCCATCTTTGCCAGAACTGTCTGTCCGGGCACTAGAGGGCTTCCTTGATTCCCTCCTTGATGAAATCGTAAATCCATTACAGCGTGTCCTAGATGCATTTCAGAGCTTGATTGTACCATCTCCACGAAGAGATGCCCACTAGTGGAAAATGGAGAAATAGTAGCCTCAACATGAAAAGTAGGAGTTCCAACTATTCTAGTCAGAGATTCAAATTCAGGGCATTCAATCATCAGACTAGAGGTAGTAGTTATCGTATCACTGCCACCGACTATTGAACATTCATTCATACCTATATCAATTGGTTTTGCTTCAAGAGGGGGATAGGTCTGCTCAACTCTCCAAGCACCCATATTGTCCTGCACCTCTGCAACTAATCTTGGTTTTGGCCCCTTATCTAGCAAATAGAAATCGAACCACTCCAACATATCGTCTGCCCAGTCCCACCTTAGGGTATATGGAAAGGCCTCAGCTCCTCTACCAGATGACAGGGAGGAGTGTCCGCTTTCTCGGTCTGGATAATCATGTGCCCATTGGCCATAAAGTCCCTTCACGTCGAAACCTGCATCAATAGACATTTGATGTGCAGGGAATGCCATATGGGGATCGACGTTCCAGTCTTGTAGGCCGTGAATAATATATATTGATCCATTGTAGATTTCTAGAGCGTTAGTCAGGAAATGCCTTTCCTCCCAATAGTCAGATCCGGTCCATGCTAGATTGTCTCCTGTCATATATGCGGCTGGTCCTGCGTAGTATCCCTCGACATACCCCTCGCAGGCATTCTCAATATCCCCATTGTCCCCATCCAAGCCGAATGATCCGTATACTCCATTGTGCATTATCGCCCCTCTTGCTTCCATACTGCCATTTCTCCACATCAAATCATGTACACCTATCAATCCAGACATCGGAACAATGGTGGCTAGGTATTCGGATCCTGAAGCTGCAGCATTCCACGGAGTGCTACCATCGTATGATTTACCGATCGCACCTACCTTTCCATTGGACCATGGTTGAGTCCCTAACCAGTCTACTGCCGCCTTGATACCGGCTTGCTCATCATGACCCATCAGGTCCATGCAGTGATTTGATTGCCCTGTTCCAAAAACTGAAACCTGGGCTACGCCATACCCATGTTGAACATAATTTTCAATTAGGAACCTTCCGAGTCTATCCGCGGGAGTAAGGGCATCAACATCTCCATCATCATAGTATGGGCCAATCTCGGCAATGACCGGGACCTTGCATTCTTCAAGAACTTCAGATATTGTCAAATCGCATCCTTCCTTTTCTGGAAGCCACAATCCGAGATGAACTTCGGCTCCGCCCGTGAGACCTGCCCCTCCGTCAGAAGCCGTAATCGAAGGTACGGGTACGAAGATTGACTGGACCTCTCCTGTGTCATATGTACCATTTTTTGAGACCCTACTGAATACGTCATCATTTCTGTATTCCTTCCCTGATCTTTCCTCGACAGGTGGTAACCAATGCGTGATCTCAACAGAATTATCTTTTCCTGATTCTGATCCCAAGCATCCGGATAGAGTTGGGCTAACCAGAATTAGGGCCAAGAATATGGTCAGGACTCGCGGGGGCACGTTGCTTTGGAAAGTGTGAGAACTCATCATAGATTCGGTTCGTTGGGCCGGATCATCGAACCAAGAGTCGTATCTCTTCGACGCTTTTTAGCTCGGCGAGATATATCTGCTCAATCGAATCGTATAGATCGTCACTCTGTTCAATCAAAGGGAGGAGTTCCGAATAAACTTCTGACGCCCTAATCTCAGTCTCAAGAGAATAATTCAACATTTCAATGTAATCTGTTGTGTGTATAATTGGATGAGAATCACGTTCTGTAACAGGAATTCCCCCCAATTGTACAATTCCCCTACGAACAATATCTGCATGCTCTATTGACTCAGTCATCTCATTGTTGAACATTGGTGAAAGTTGGAGCCGATTAATACCGGTTATATTTGCACCGTAATGTGCATACATATTCATCGCTCTGAGTTCCCAAGCTAGGGCTTCATTCATCTTTTTGATTAGCTCTGTCACAATATCATCCTTTAGGTTAGGCTAAACTTTCCTCACTCCGTCTTGCCAAACAGAACTACAAGATGGGAGTTATTAAACCAATCCAATGAATGTCCCCAGCTCCTACTGAGTAGAGTTGCAAGGTGTCAATTGGTCAATGATTGTAAGAGATATTCCCTGGTGTACGATTCGTTGGTCAACTGCCTAGATTATGAGTGAGATACCTCTCTCATACGGTATGGACGCTTACAATGAGCTTCTTGGAATTCTCAAAGATATCGCTATGATGGACCAAGTAAGAAGTCTTCTAGGCTGGGATCAAGAGGTCTTGATGCCTCCAAAAGCTGCTGAATTGAGAGGGGAACAGATAGCATGGATTTCTAGGGAGTCCCACAAAAGGAAAACCTCTCCTAGGGTTGGAGAGTTATTGGATGAACTGGAGGAAAGAGTTGATTTGGGAGATATTGAGAGTGCCAACGTAAGATTGGCTAGGGAGGCATATGACAAGGCCACAAGGCTACCGACTGGTTTCGTCTCTGAGTTAGCTAAGCATAATTCAAAATCACTCATTTCTTGGACTGAAGCTAGAAGGAATAATGACTTTTCTATGTTCAGAGATGATCTGTCTAAATCAATTGAGTTCGCGAGGAAGAAGGCAGACTACTTAGGATATGAAGATCTTAGATATGATGCTCTCCTTGATAACTATGAATCTGGGCTCACTGTGTCTCGTCTAGACCCTCTTTTCGAAGGACTGAGAAACAAAGTAGCCCCATTGATCAGGTCTGTTGCGGAAAGGGGAGAAAGGCCCGATATTTCATGGGTAACTGAAAACTCATGGGAGCAAGTTGGTCAGGAAAGACTTAGTCAAAAGGTTTCTGAGTCAATTGGTTTCGATTTCGAGGCAGGAAGAAGAGATGCCTCGACACATCCTTTCTGTGGAGGACCAAATCCGGATGATGTTAGATGGACCACAAGATATAGCGATACTGATCCGTTTGGATCACTATACGGCTCTATGCATGAGACCGGTCATGGTACATACGAGCAGGGAAGGCCGAGAGACCTTGACTTTCAACCCGCTGGCAAGGCCAATGGATTGGGAATTCATGAGAGTCAGAGCAGGCTCTGGGAGAATCAGATAGGTCGTTCACTAGAATTCTGTCAGTGGTCTTTGCCACTCTGGAAAGAGCAGTTTCCAGAAAACATGCAAGGCGTTGATGCAGAGGATCTCTGGAGAGCGGTTAATCTGGTGGAGCCCAGTCTGATCCGTGTTGAAGCAGACGAGGCCACCTACAATATCCATATTATGATTAGGTATGAGATTGAGAAGCTACTAATCTCGGGTGATTTGGAGGTTGATGATCTTCCCGACAAATGGGACGACATGTATGAGGAATATCTTGGAATAAGGCCCACAGATAGCTCGTCGGGAGTACTACAAGATATTCATTGGTCGATGGGGGCGATTGGGTATTTCCCAACATACACTCTTGGGAATCTGTACTCTGCTCAACTATTAGCTGCGGCTAGAGAAGACTTGCCAGAGCATGACGCACAAATTAGGGGTGGTGACTTCTCTCCGCTACTTGATTGGATGAGGAAGAAAGTGCATAGGCGAGGGAGTATTCTAAAGCCTGCTGAGCTCATCGAAGAAGCTACAGGATCGCCTCCCTCGCCGGAGGCGTTTGTTGATTATCTCAGTAATAAGGTGAGGCTTCTTTACTCAATTTAAGTGCCTAATATACGGAAGTACGATATTCAGTTCCTCCATAGGGCATTTGTGGGAGACAGGAGCCTTCGTGACGCTTCATCATTAATCAGGGATGTTGGAGGTTGTTGTAGTTCTATCTTATTTGAGTCAGACACAGTCATTGTTGGTTCAAAAGATGGTGCCATTAAATCATGGTCAATTGAGACTGGTAAGCAGATGCTGGGACTGGAGTTGGATGGGCCGATATCAGATTTAGCAATCTTAGGAGAAATCCTTTATGTCTCCTGCTCATCTATTTTGGTGGCCGTTGAGATTAGCACGGGCGAAGTTTTGTGGAGCTCGCAACTGGAAGGTTCCAGCGATAGTGTGACGATCTGGGATGGCTTTATCTGGGCATTATCTTCTGTCTATGAAATTGATATCTCTGACTACACTGAGTCAACACTTTGGAAATTCAATAGCCGAGGCGAGCTAATTGAAAGATGGTCTTTCGCCGAAAAGGGGTGGCATATGGGAGTCAACAACGGAATAGAGATTGGGATAGGAAGGCCTTCTTGTGGCTTTATCAGAGTGGGCGGGGATGGAATACTGAATTATCATTCACTTGCTGTTGCGTCTCCTGTTACCATCGGTTGTGATGGGGCTGAGACGATAATATTCGGATTGAGTGATGGCAGTATTTGTAATTCTGAAGGAGATTTATGTGGAAAGGGAAGTGGATTGGTGACCTCGATCATCAGCATAGATGATGGATGGGCTAGTGGTGATCGAAATGGCCTAATTCTATGGGGCGAGGAAGAAATTGAACTAGGTAGTGAAATATTGTCAATGGGAGTTGCTCCGAATGGCGTTGATCTCTGGGTTCAGACTTGGGAAGACAAGTCAAGATTTTTATCGATTTCACCAGGTGGGGCTTACTCACAGGTCTTCGAACACCAGGATAGAATTGTGGTTAGTGATTTTAAGGAAGGAGTCCTTGTTTTTGGAGATCAACTTGGAAGGGTGTTCCTGGTGGAAGAAAGATACGAGAATCGATTTGACCGGGAGGACATGGAATCAGGACATGATGAAGGGGAAAGAAATCTCCTTATGGAACGTTTGAGAAGGTTGAGGGAATGAAAATTTACACTGGAAATTAACATTTACTAACCCCTATTTCCACTGTAAACGTGTTACTGAGCGAAAGGTTTATTTGCCGCCGCTTGCCCTGTTGACTTTGCCGCTCCGGGGGAGTGGTGTGGGCGCGCTTCGGCAAACCCGCGGGCCACAACAACTGATCCGCTAAGTCGGAACGGTAGATCCGTACTCTGAGAGGAGTGCGGGGAACAGCCAATCACCTGTGGGTGAATAGGCAGCAGTAGAACCAATGTGGGAAGATCGGACGCAAGGAAGGGGAAGAAGCAATGGGGAAAGCTGGGGAAAACGGAACCGAACCCCTCGGGGGGAAAACATAAACCGTACCAGAAAACCATACTGCAAAGGTACACGAAGGAAGAGAAGGCATTCAGAGATGGATGAACTCTTGGAGCACGGGTGCGGGGAACGAAGTGGAGATAACCGGACGCAAGGAAGGGGAAGGAAGCCTAGAGAAACGCACCGGGAACAAGAGCAGGGAGACCTGTGGAGGACCGGTACCGATCGAAAAACAAAATGGTGACACTAGCCATGGAGTGAATCGAGAAGGGCGACAGGGGAGTGATCCCCTGGGGGATATTACCCAAACGTCCGGAAAAATGGCGAAGGAGCCCTAGTGGTTCCAGAGTCGTCTACCCGGGAAATCATCTCCTTTGGAGATGAGGAACCGGACCCTGCGGAGTACGCAGGGGGGAAAGCTTCCCCAAGCAGAACCCCCTGCTGCTCCCACCTACGGCCCTTCAAATTATTTTTTCCAAGATTAGAGCTAGCTATTTCCTGTCATAGACTCTGGCC
>CAXHFZ010000032.1:0-9106 GCA_964016325.1 uncultured Candidatus Poseidoniales archaeon
AGCGTCAGATGTGTATAAGAGACAGGAATTAGATGATATCCTAGCTGGCGGAGCTGCTGCAGCAGTTGACTTAGGGCTAGCTGAGGCTAGAGACTTATCATGCATTGAATCAAACGGCTTGCTAAACAGCGAAAATAGGAATGTTGGAATTAAGGCAATTAAGAGGGGTTTGAGCTCTCTAGGAACCTTGGGCTCCGGGAATCATTTCTTGGAGTTACAGGTGGTTGACAGGATTGTTGATGAAGAGGCGGCGAGGGCTTTCGGCTTGAGGATAGGACAGGTAACAGCCATGATTCATTCTGGATCTAGAGGTCTTGGCCATCAAGTCTGTTCTGAGCATGTAGCGAATATTGAATCTAATTACTCCAAGAGAGGAGGTACTTGGTTTTCTGAAAAATGGGGCTTTTCTGTCCCTGATAGACAACTAGCTTCCGCACCAATTCACAGTTCCGAAGGTGAGAGCTATTTCGATGCGATGAATGCCGCCGGAAATTTCGCATTTGCAAATAGGTCGGCACTCACTCAGAGGCTCCGTGATGTCCTGAGAAATGAGTATTCAGTGGATGGAGGATTGGACGTGGTCTATGATGTCAGTCATAATATTGCAAAGATAGAGGAGCACCACGTCGGAGGATGCAGGTGTAATTGTTGCGTCCATAGGAAGGGGGCAACTAGGGCATTGGGAGGCAATCATCCTGAGTTATCTTCCAGCTTCCCATCAGGCCAGCCTGTTCTCGTACCAGGAGATATGGGTACGGCATCGTGGGTCATGGCAGGTCCTGTAAACGGGGCAAATGATGCTTTTTCCTCTTCGTGCCATGGGGCCGGCAGGAGGCTTTCCAGAACTGCAGCCAAGGCATCTGTAGATTCTGAATTACTGATTTCAGAGCTGGAAGAAAAGGGAATTCACATCAGGGCAAAAACCCCGAATGTTCTATCAGAGGAGGCCCCTGAGGCGTACAAAGATGTTGATGAGGTAATTAGCCTGACCAATCGTGCAGGTCTAGCGCGTCCAGTTGCTAGGATGAGACCGGTATCTGTCATCAAGGGATGATTATTTTAAGCGGTATTCGATATCGATAATATCACCATCTTCCATCTGGTACTCCTCATATAGTGAATTTACTTCTCCATTGATTTTCAGAACTACCTCGTGTTCATCATCTGCATAATGACCCAATATCTCTTGCTCGCTGAAAGACTCTCCCCAAATCTCGAAGAACGCACCCAATGGGGCAGTCATAGGACTTGGGGTTTCGATATGTAACCTTCCTGAATCGTCATGTGTATGTATTCCCTTCATCCCATCACACCCTGGCTCTCCAATTCCAATATTTGGACCGATTTCGACTTGAGTTCCGTTGATAATGATGCTTAGTTGCACGTGCTCATGTGTGGCTAATGAGTTGTGATCATCTAGACAGACATCAGATATCTGCCAATTATTCTCGTCTTGGACAGTTTCTGTTGATGTTATAGTCAAATACAGGAAGATGATAGTGCAAAGTCCAGCTACGGAAATTACTACATTCTCTGCTTTCATGGAGATGGGAGAAGGCCAGTAGTCTTGAACCATTAGGCACTCGAGGTATCATGCCACTACAGGGAGATAGGCCAGAATATTGGGATATGGCTAAAAAAGAGCTGTCTAGAAAGGACGATGTGCTCCACGAGATTATTAAAGAATTCAATGATCTAGAATTGGTATCTAGAGGAGATTTATTTTACACATTGATTAGATCGGTAATCGGCCAACAAATTTCTGTTAAGGCGGCTTCCACAGTTTGGTCTAGATTCTGCGAGAGAATTGGAGATATCGAACCCAAGAATATTTTATCAGCAGATATTGAAGCATTGAGAAGCTGTGGCCTTTCCCAGAGAAAGGCTGAATATGTAATAGGAATATCTGAATCTTGGTCCGATTATGATTCTATAGAGTGGAAAGAGATGAGTGATGAAGAAATAATACAGGAATTGATCAAATTAAGAGGAGTAGGGAAATGGACTGCAGAGATGATTCTGATTTTCACCATGCTTCGTCCTGATGTCTTTCCAATCGGAGACATAGGAATGATTAGGGGGATTGAAAAATCATACAACTCTGGTGAAAGGATGTCCGTAGAGGAGTTATATGCTATTTCAGAGAAGTGGAAGCCATGGCGTACTGTGGCCTGCTGTTTCATGTGGAGAACAGTGGATCCGGAGCCTGTGGAATATTGATCACATACAATATCCGCGCTTTGGCTGGTCGGGAATTGAGGGTGCGGAGCCAGTTTGAACTCCATCAGCCTCTTCCATTATGATGGTCAACAGTGTCTTGACTAACTGTCTAAGATCATCAACTTCCTCTCTAAGCTCTTCCAAAGATAAACTTTCGTCCATTGTTAACACGCATCCCATCTGAGGGTATTCCCTCGGGGTAGACATCATGATTTGGCCTATAAATACAAGAGGTTGTGAAAGGGTTATGAAGCCGTTTTCTGCATGACGAGCAAAGAGTCGCTAGTACTCGTCCTCATCCTCATAGTATTCGTAATCATCATCGTCGTAGTAAACGTCATCTTCATTCCCTCTTCGACTAATCAGGAAGGCTATGGCGGCTACAGCGATTACGGCAATTGCACCGATCATCATTATCGCACTATCCGAAGACCCTTCGTCCTCTGGAGGGGGCGGAACTACGCTAATTCCACCTATGGCGATATCTGCTGCATAGAAATCAGACTCTCCGATGGAACCATCCCCATCAATGTCAGTAACGATATATAGATTAGGTTGGCCAGGAGTTGTGGCTTCCCACCTGAATGTGACCCTTACGCTGGTGGCTTCTGCCTCTAGTGGTATCTCCAAGTTGGGAGTCTGGGCTGTAGTGAGTGATTCTTTCCATCTCTCGGAAGACTGTCCATTCTCATCTACCTCATAGATTAGCTCGTAGAGACCGACAACCAATGTTCCGTCTCTCTTGCCTGTGTTTTCCCAGAATGTCTCGATTGTCACAATCTCATTCATCAGAGGTGCGCTGGGCGAGGATACAGATCTCACATATTCGCCAATGAACTCCATTATCCTCAATGCGGGTGCCCTCGGGATAGATTCACTTCCGAGGCCCGATACTTCATTGCCCGCCTTGTCGGTAGATGTAATCCAGAAGGAGATCGAATCACCCGCCTCGATTGACATTCCATTTTTTGGAGTCAGATCTAGTCTTGACTGATATACATCAGACCACTCTGAGGATGATGATCTGTCTCCTTCAAGGATCAACACTAGCTCGCCACTGTCTTCGGTACCGGTGACCGGTGAGTTGCCTCTTATGTAGACCCAAGAAACCTGAAGTGGACCATCTTGCATGCCTATCTGGTCGTTCATTGTGACTGTTACTTTAACGTCGTCTACCATATCAGACTCAATTATTGTCAGGGAAGAGTCAGGATACTTGAGCTGATCGAACAGAGCTGTTGGCGCCCTACTATCGACAACTATCGAATAATCCGAATTAGCTGTTGATCCTCCTAGTCCTGGCACATTTAAGACATTCAGAGAAACTGCCATCGTAGGGTCTAGGGGGACCCTGTCTGGAAGAGTCACGATAATTGAGAACGTCGAATCCTCGGCCAACTCTGTTTCACTGGTGATTTGCTGTGATCCATAAATCACGACTGCTTCGACCCTCAGGTCCTCTGGTATGCTGTTTATGGGCATTCCCGAGCCTGCATACATCAATGAACCAGTGACCATGAACTCATCTCCTTGCCTGAGGAACAGCTGGTCCCCCACCTGATCCATCACAGGAGATGTAAGATCGGTCATTGAGTCAGGAATAGCTAGGAATTGGTTATCCAGTAGCCATGATAGCTCCCCAATGTTATTCTGGTAAGCAACGGTATTCAAATCATCTAATATCGAAACGCTGGGTTTGCAAGAAGGCTGTCCATCTTCCCACGTGTAATCCCATGAAATCTCGAAATCTATGCTCAGCTCCGTTACGGCAGCGGTTACAGATTGTGTCTGAACAGACAAAGGCGTGACCATGCTATCGGGAGCTGACCATAGAACGCCTCTTGAAGGATCATAGGACATCTTGCCGACGTTACTTGGGCCGTCACCACATAGCATGATGGTGACATTATCTAGAGTTTCGATTCCGTTAGGCTCGTCAATCTGCATTGAGAATGTGTGCCTGTGACCGGCCATTAGGTAACCGAGTTCCGTATTCAGAGAATATCCCGAGGCCGGTATACTAGTGGGCTCATCCGTTGCGACTATCACAGAAGCCCAGGAGTTAGAAGCACCCGCAGACCCCCCGGTACCTCCCTCTTGGTAAGTAAGACCCGCCCAATCAGTGCCCTCGATAAACATATGAACTGGGCTATTGAAGTCTTGAGCTGAGACATCAATTCCGATGAAGTTGACCTGCTGTTGTCCGGTCATGCCTGAAGAAAGTGGCAGTGTTTGTCCCAAATACTCGGATTCATCAGCAACTCCATCCATATTGACATCATCAGATGTCCCCCTCCAATACCTTAGAGTGATAGATTCGCCTCTTGCCTCCGATTCGTCAATGGTGACATAAACCGAGAGGGGGACAGTTGGATCCCATACTTTTCCATGGGCGTCCTGGAGTCCGGTAGGGGTGTTTACTTCCAGAGGGCCTGCTACTGGTGCTGAAGAGTCGATAATTACGGTAGTCTGAGGAGGAGTTCCAGAGGTATCCTCGGCCCCTACCGTGGAGCCCGATGGACCGACGGTTAGCATAAGGGGGGAAAGAGTAACTTCGTTTCCTATGGTAGTAGATGATAGCCAGTCGACGGTTGTTTCGAAGGAACCGTTCTCACCCATAGTCATAGGATACAGTGCTCCCGACATGTTCAGTCCAACCAAGAAGTCTGAAGGCTGAGGCCTTGAATCAGAGGCATCTTGGAATCTAACAGTTCCAAAGACGTTGATATCGTTTGTTGATTTCACTGGGAATGGATAGAATGTTGAGAACTGATTTGAGAGTAACCTCCCATATTCATCACGCACTTCAAATGACTCTATCTGTAAATCGTTTTCAACGGCCTTTGAGCTACCTTGTCCACTGAATGATACCGCTGGCCATACGAACTCTCCGTTCTCATCCAGTGCGGTGGAAACCCACCTGATTGAATCTACGTCATCCCAATTCCAGTTGACGTCAAACATCCAATTGACTACGACATCATCATATCCATCAGAGTGAGTGACTATCTCCACATATGACTGAGATACATCTAGTGGAGCGACACTGCTTCCAGACGTTTGGCTAATCGTCACTGGATCTGAACCTTGACCCCATAGTCCGTCATTGCCATTTTCTGCTCTGAAGGCGATGATCTGACCATCAGATGCAGATCCAGTGAGCTCTATCGCATGTAGCAGTGAGTTATCATTTAGGTGGTGATGTGCAGTTTCAATCTCGTTGATGACCCCATCCGGATAGAGTGTGTTGGGTACTTGGAAGTCCCTGTTGGTCATAATGAAATCATACACTAGTTCTCCAGCAACTGAAATTGAACCAGTCGAGGAGGAGATAGTCACAGGTATGGCTATCTCAACTGGTGGCGGATCAGCTTGGGAGATTGTAGTATGATAGTCTGCTATTGGGACGGAAATATCTGACACGTTCTCAAACATGGTATATCCAATTGCGAGTCCCGTTAGTGTGACTGTTTGACTTTGTGTTGAGGATAGAGAAAATTCCACAACTCTCCAATCTCGGTCAGTTCCTGTGTCAGTCCAACCAGATGCCAGTGAGTTAATGCCTGAGATCTGGTACGGGTTCATCTCAGAAGTAAATCTCTCTGTAGCGGTGCCGGTTGAGAATGTTGCTCCCGCAATGCTGATGTCAACCGGGGATTCAAAACCGTCGGAATCCGATACTAGAGAAACTAGTCCGCCATTGACACTTCCACTTGTGGGGATGATAGCGAATGCAGAAGAGGGAGTTGGTCCTATTTGCATTGTTAAGGATCTCGATCCGTCTAAGTAGCCGATATCAGATTGGCTTCCTACTAATTTGGTCTGCCAAGCATAGTGCCCTCTGGAAAGATCATTGGGGAATGACCAATCTAGGTTTCCATCATCTGCAAAGTCTACTTCAACATTGGATGCTGGCTCCCCGTAGAGATGAGTTATCTGAAGTCTGTCGATGTATCCGTTTGTTGGTAGTGTTACATGAAGTGAGTACCCTGTTCTGGGGCTGGCGAAGACTACAGAACCTCCTTTGGGAGAGCTACCTACGGGATTACCCGATTCGTCTCTGACCTCTATTTGTACGTTCACGGAAGAATTACCTCCGAAGCTAAGAGCCTTGATTGGCCTGACAGAATGAATGTAGTCTGAAGAAATCGTGCCGGATATATTGGTTGCATTAATCAATCCGTCGATTACTTCGACATTGGTCATCTGCCAACCGTTTAGCCCCATCATGTCTGCAGTCAGGAGTCTATTTCCTCCAATCCTGATGAATTCTAGCATCGGTGTGGACAGGGAGTTTGTGGTATCCATATCAACAGTAAGTTTAACCAATGGATAGGAATCAGAATCCACTCCTGCCAGACTGATTGGGAAATCTAGATTTGAGTACCCAGGGATACTCGCTCCGGATGTAGCGTCGATAAGGGACCCTGTGAGTGTGTTGTTCGCATAGTCATCTGTCGTTCCATCAATCTCTATGATTCCCCTGTTGAATGCATTTTCACCGGCGATCGAGAAGCTGGGGCTAGTCCATGTTCCTGGTTGACTGAAGTTACCCATCTTGATGCCGACATTATCGATATGCCATCCTGAGTTCGCATCAGAGAACCTACCTCCGAAGGCGAACTTGAATTGCACGTCATCACCTTTGTAATCAGCGAGATCGACCTCATATGAGCCCCAATCGTTACTGTTACAGTGAAGTCTGGTCCAGATCTCCAAACCATCATTGACGGTATATGTAGCACTGGCATAACTGTATTGCCTGTCGGTATATGAGGGCATATCCACATGTTGCCATTGGCCACCATTGACCTTCATCCACAAGGCACCGCCGACATAGACATAGTTACCAGTTCCGTAGTCCATGCAGGCATTCATATCGAAAGCAAATGATGACTCTCCTATTCCCGATATCGTGTAGATAGGGGTCACAAGACTTGATTGGTATACCGCATCAGTTCCGCCATTCATCCCGATCTTGTACATGTAAGGGAAGGAAGACGCGCTTTCAGGCCCGAAAGAAGCAGCGGGCTCGGATAATCTCCAATCACATCTCTCGGAGGTGCAAGAACCCTGATTTCCAGAAGACTGTTGGTAAATATTGTAGAAGCCCGTATGATAGTCACTGGTTGGAGCAGTGACCTGAGAATCCTCGAATCCCATATCGACGTTGATGTAACCAGAGTTTAGAGTAAGGAACTGCCACTCGTTAGTGCCAGAGGTTGTCGCATTCCCGGGTATGGTAAACTGAGATATCATGTCTCCAAGAGAGTTCATTGTCCTGTATCCGAAGACAGTCAAACCCTCCCGATCATCCGGGTCATTGACACCCCCAGGAGAACCGTATTGAACCGAGGTGTCAGTCTGGACTACAAATCTCAGTTGACTTCCGTTGACTCGGTTTGCTGATGGTACAGAGTTGGAGATTGTCACCATTCCACCACTGTCATCGGTGTAGGAAAATCCGTTGACAATTACCGATGGGATGTTACCATCCTTATCCGCATATCCTGAGCTTCCTGGTATGGCTCCTTGCCTAGACCTACATTGTCCACCAGTGGTTCCTGTGGAGGAAATGTCTGTCCAACTTGTCCCGTTGTTATTAGAAAGCTCAATGCACGCATTATCCCAGCTCGAGCCTTCTAGATCCCAGTGGAGATCGAACTCAAGATCCGTTACATTGTGTAGGTCTACGGGGACAGTCAGATAGCCCAACTGGTTGTTATTGTAGTAACAGTATGTACCATAATTCTGGTATGAAGTACCATTGACATCGCATCCATGGTGCCAGACGCCTTGGCCTGTACCATCGTTTCTGTAGTCGATATCATCGATAAACCAGCCTGGGAAAGACCCGGAATTGTTAGATGTCCAAACCCTAAATCGGAATTCTACCGATGCTACCGAGCTCAAGCTGGGGTCGGAGAAAAGGGCGGTTAGGTTCAGAGTTTCTGATTGCCAGCCACTGTGGGTAGCTCCTGTGAAAACCGGAAGATTGCCACTGGGGGCACCGTTGACTTCTATATCGGTGCTATCGATGTAAGAGGGATATCCGCCATCCGGAGCAATCCAATTCCAGACTCCACCAGGTGTTTTGTACTCTAACCAAGCTCCAGCTTCTGAGGAGTCAAGGTGGAACCAATGGTCGAATGAAAGGTAGTAGTTGTTCCTGGTAGCACTGGTGGGAACTTGCATAATTGGCAAAAACATCCAAGCATCTACACCAGCCGGAAGTGACTCTCCTGGCTTTGTAGCTACTGCAACGCCGCCTTCTGAAGCACTGGAGGGGACTACTCCGTAGGACATAGTCTGCTCTAATCCACTTACATTCCCATTGAAATCAAAGTTCGTGGCGGCCCAGTAGGTATCTCTGTTGCAGAAGTATAGTGTGCCATCTGTCTCTGTTGCATTAAGTGATGTATCTCCGTCATAGTAGTTCCCGTAGTCGTTACCATAGACTAGATATTTTCCTCCGAATGGGCATGTAGAGTTACCGGAACTAAGGGGGCTTTGACTGTAGAGGAAAGACCCGTTTACGACTGTTCCATTACTGACTTGACCATTTCCTCCCTGTATTGTCTGGTTGGTTGTACATAGGTAGTCTATATGGGTGATCTCCGAGGAATCAAGCACCCCGTTCCCTCCCTCATCGTACCCCGAGGTGAGGTTATACCCCTTTAGTCCGTTACAACTAGGATGAGGGGTATATCCAGCTGAGTTTTCAAATGCGATTCTGATTACACTTGCAGGACCTTGCCTGTAATTTGAATCCAATGAAATACTGTAATTATAGTTATCGAAATGGGTGATATCATTCAAGCTACCATCATCCACCAAGGTAAGATTCCCCTCTCGATATTCAGTGGTGGTTCCTGAGCTAGTTCCA
>CAXHFZ010000033.1:0-9105 GCA_964016325.1 uncultured Candidatus Poseidoniales archaeon
CCCACGACGTCATTCGTCGGCAGCGTCAGATGTGTATAAGAGACAGTGCTGAACTCTTTTTCTGTAGTCTCCTGGATCTAGCTTATTCGGCCTCTCAGAGAACCTGGTAAGATCAAAAACATGCCTCCAGTTCTCCTTCTCTGGCACTATCATCATTGCAACAAGCAAAAGTAAGCCCACGTTTAGTACTACCAACCACTTGAGGAATGTGTTTGAGGTCAGTAATACGACCGTGCTCATAGCTTCAACAAATGGCGCTGAAACCACTCCGGTGACATGCCTGCTCTCATCGAAAACCACTTGGAAGTTAGATTTGTAATCCCTGACTTCTCCCGCTAAATCTAGATTTTCGTGCTCCATCATCGATTCGATCAGTAGTCGGAAGTAATCCCCATTGCCGTTCCACTGGTGTCCTTCTTCATTCACGAAGGCATCATTCCAACAGCTTTGGTAAGCCCCCACTACCTCGCAGACCCTTGGTATCCCCTCTCCTTGTGCTACTTCGTCGGTCCACAGCATGTTTGAGAAAGCCTCAGGGTCCGAAACAAAAACGATGCTACCAGTAACCTCCACTTCGCCGATATCTCCTCCAACGATGGCCTGACCCGCTCTGACCTTATCGTAGACTTCTATCCCCGGGTAGTCAGCCCTAATCATCAAGGCAAGATCGCCGGGGGCAGGGTTTCTGAAATCACTAGAATCTCCATTTCCGATTAGATCGATGAAGGCAGAGGGCGATGCCTTAGAGATAACAATGACATCTCTATGGCCAGGATCTTCTCTGTCGCGCTCCGTCTGTTCAAACTTCATCCCGGTTGGTTTTCTAAACATTACAGGAAGGGCGCATTCATCTTCAAATTGATCTACATCGAAAGCCGAGCAACCATCGTTTCCAAACTCAGCAGCTTCTTCTACCATCGTTCCGATGCCCCAAACATTTTCCCATGAGTATTGGTTTGTACCATCGTCATTTTCAGTGATGTAGTATTGATTCTCATCCAGCAGTGGGGAGTCGAAGTAAGTAACTCCAAACTTTGAGGCCAGACGATTGGCATTGGTTCCATCAGCCGCAACTATGACCTTCCCCCCCGATTTAGTTACGAAATCATAAATTGATTCAGCCTCAGTTTCATCAATTGGTTTTTCCGGAGCTATCACCAATAGCATCGTTCTGTGTGGGTATTTCCAGTCGTTGACGAGCATGGGAGTTGACATCGTGTTCGCGATCGAATAGCCATCTCCTTCCAAGCTATCTCGCATATCCTTGAGCTGAGCCAATCCGTCATAGTCCCCCTCACTGGAGTAAGCCGAGTAATGTGTTGCCTTGCCGACTACGAAAATCATAGGCAGAATCAGCAGTAATGCGGTTGTTACTCCTAATGCCCAAGAGACGTATGTGCCAAATTCGCGGCCACCGTCGCCACCCTCCACTAATACCAACTTCCTAACCTAGGTTCAATCTAGCACCTACGGTGCTGTGCGGAGTGTGATTGTGCAATTATATGTTCGGGTATGTTTTCACCGGCCATCATGCCAATTTAGGACAAGTGACCTGATTAGTATACTGGATGTCCCAGTATCCTGGCACTACCTCTTCTTATTCATCGAGGCCAATAAAATTACACATAGAATAGGTAATAATCCGACAAAAGACAGGTTTGAACTTACCACCTGCTCAATAATTTCATCATTGTCTTCTGTACTTTCTGGATTCTCTTGATTTGTTGGCGGAGGCTCTACAGAAACTCTGACATTCGATTCTGACATCTCAGAACCTCCTGAGATCGTCGCACCATTGGAAGATATTGTTACCTCAATATCACAGTTCCTCTGTGGATGACTCTGCGATGCTGTAACAGTCAGACTTCCCTGAATTTGCCCGCCGATAGGTATGTCTCTGGTTGTCATTGAGTCAAGTCCATCATCCGTTGTTAACAACGGACAGTTATCAGATATCTCCACCGAACCAACCCGGTCTACCACGTTACCAAGATTTTTGACTTCAAGAGTTAATGTCATTTCTGAACCAGAGTTCATGGGCCCTACTGGTTCAGATAATGTTGCCCTCAGTGAGTGAATTGTGGGAATCTGTAGCTGCCCTAGTCCTTCTCTCGAATCGGGAATAAGTTGAGGGACAGAACCTCTGGCTACCAAAGTCCCAGTGATAGTAAACTCCTCAGTCAATTCAGCCGAAAAGTCACCCACTTCAATATTCATTATAGTCAGTGAGAATGATTTGTTATTTCCCGCCCCGATGGTTTCTGATTCTGGTCCATCAAACTCTCCCTCAAATGGAACTTCGTATGTGAAATCAATTGTGATCGGTAACAGTTCATCGTTGGATACGAAGAAACTGACGATTACACTGCCTCCATTGTTTAGTTTAAATGGCTCATCCTCATCTTCCTGAGGATAGTCAATTCCTAAATCCCATCCTGGGGCACTAGGTTGTTGAGACACACTCAAAGGCGCAATTAGGCACATACCTAGTATGCCAGTGAGAAAAATAAAGGCAGTTCTCAAGACTGATCCTCCAGAATCCCCCTGCAAGCCCTCCTAGTTAGAACTTTGACCATCTTCCTTCGATATGAGGGTGGAAACCAAGTGTTTAGCACGGGCTTCACAGATTTTCTTATTGATTCAGAAAGTGATGATACACTCTCCTGTCCGTCCCAATTCTCCAATGCTTTTGTCGCCTCCTCAATATGTAGAGAGGGTATAGATTCTAGGCCGGTGGTTGCTACACGTAATTCACTCGGTCCATTAGCTCCCATCTTCCATGTCACGGCTACGCCGGCCTCGGGGAAATCCCAACTTTCTCTTTGACGTAATTTTTGATAGTCGCCCTTCCACTCAGAATGATCATCAGGCAGTGTTACATGGGTGACTATTTCTCCACTTTCCAGTACATTCTTGGTCATCCCGTCTAACTTGAAGAACTCATTAATCGGCATAGATCTGGATCCTCTTGGAGAAGAAAGGTGAATTATTGCCCCCAAGCACATTAGAACAGGGGCCATATCTGCTTGGTAAGTAGCTACACAGAGCTCATTCTGATTGGGGATTACTCTACAATCTGCACCTGTTCCACAGTCACATTTGTGGCACCAATCTATCGATTCCCTCCACTGCTCAGTTTGATTATACCAGAAGCATCTTGTATCTAGGCAAATATTCCCTCCAAGTGTTGCGGATCTTCTGACCATTATGCTCGCAACCTTACCCGCCACCTCGCTAATTAGAGGGTGAACAGAACTAGACTCGGCCAATTCTTGAAGAGTGACCATCGCCCCGATTTTGTTTAATCCAAGCTCATGGAGCTCCTCAATTCCTGAGAGGGATATGACATTCTTTTTTGTATTGAGGTGCCATTTGTAATTGGGTATCAAGTCTGTACCCCCTGATACCCAATCGAATTCTTCACCAGACGATTCCAATTCTGAAGCCTTCGTCAAGGCGTCTTCCAGGGTTGATGGATTATGCAGGTTGAATGGTGGCATCCTCATTTTCCACCCTCCCTGTGACGTCTCTCAACATGCTTCCAAGCACTACCCGCAAGTCCGGGATTATCCAAGTAACCTTCTGGAGGGATGACAACAGCCGCCCATCTGGAGTCTTGCTCGTCCCCGGGTACTTCTGGGTCGAGGCCAAATAGTGCCCCATTGTGATATGGAGGCGGGCTGTTATCGTGACGCCTCTCAATATCTCTCTCTGAATGCAAGATTGCCCGCTCTTCAAGAATACCTTGCAGTGGAGAGTAATCAAGTGTAGGTGGAGTAAGATCTAGGGGATCATCAATTCCTTCTTTCCTACATTTCTTCTCGATCTCCTTGTAAAGTCTATCTGGGGTAATTGGTAGCTCGTCAACCCTGACTCCAATAGCATCGTAAACGGCATTGACAACCGCTGGCAAAATTGGGAGAAGTGGCCCTTCTCCAGCTTCTTTGGCTCCGAAGGGGCCCTCTGGATCATTAGACTCAACAATTATTGGAGTCACAAGAGGCATCTCGTGAACAGTCGGTATTTTGTAATCTAGTAAATCAGGATTTATCAAATGACCAGTTCTGCCGTACTTCATCTCCTCGCTGAGGACTTGCCCCAACCCCATATGGCAGGAACCTATGATCTGCCCCTCAACTGCAAGCGGATTAAGTGCCTTGCCACAGTCATGAGCGGCCCATACTCTCTCAACCTTAGTTTGACCCGTCTCTATGTCGACATCGACTTCAGCGACATATGCAGAGAACGAATAGGCAGGTGCAAGTCCGGCAGCGGCTCCTTTGTGAGCTCTGCCCATAGGAGGAGTTCTGTAGGAACCAGACGAAACTAAAGCACCCCTATCTTCTTGGGCCTTGTGTAATGCTTCCAGATAAGAAACACCAACTGCCGGATCAGTTTTCTTGAATATCCTACGATCACCTATTACCAAGGATTCCACAGAAGCCCCAGTTATCTCACTGGTCGCCTTGAGCAAATCTCCCCTGATTTCCATAGCGGCAGAAATTGCAGCATTAGCATTCATGAAAGTCACTCTTGAGGAATATGACCCAAGGTCAACAGGTGAAGTATCACTCTCTCTGCTTCTCACTCTGATCATATCTAGGGGCAATCCTAGAACCTCAGCGACTGACTGGGCGACAACAGTGTCTGATCCTTGCCCTATGTCTGCAGCCCCAGTGTGAACTGTTACTCCTCCGTCCATATCGATCTTGAGGTGTACAGTAGCATGCGGAAATTTGTTAGGGTCCCAGTGTATTGGCAATCCGCTTCCTGAAATGAAGAATCCACATCCTATCCCGATTCCCTTTCCTAATGGCATCTTCCTGAATTTCTCTTTCCAACCGGACTCTTTCTTCACTCTCTCTAAACACTCCCTCATACCTATGCTGGTTACTCTAAAACCTGTAATAGTGGCACTATGTGGAGGAAGGAGATTGGCTAATCTGAAATCTATGGGATCCACTCCCAGTCTCTCGGATAAATCGTCTATTCCTGTCTCGACAGCACATCTTGAATTCACAGCACCATGTCCCCTCATAGCACCACTGGCCGGTTTATTTGTCCATACTCTGGCTCCAGTGTAGTGAAACGCTCCGATTTCATAAGGTGCCGTGTGAAGAACTCCGTTGTAGTAGGTGGTCACATGTCCGAAGGAGGCAAACGCCCCGCCGTCAATCAAAGCATCAGTTTCTATGCCGCATAGCCTTCCATCAGAATCCGCATGCAGCGACATGGAAATTTTTGATGGATGACGTCCTCTATTGACCCAGAAAACCTCCTCCCTGTCAAAATTAATTCTTACCGGTCTCCCTGTCTTACGAGCTAATATTGCAGCGCACATCTCATGAGGAAATGGATCAGACTTCCCTCCGAATCCTCCTCCTACAAATGTCCTGTATACGTTAATCTGATGCATTGGAACATCTAAAACATCTGCAAGGGCTCTATGCAGATAATGAGGGACTTGTTGTGGAGTGTAAAGGGTTAGTCTTCCTGAGGGGTCCCAGTGTGCAACCACCGCATGAGGCTCAGTAAAGCCATGATTTACTCCGGTGAAAGTCCAGTTTGACTCGTGGCTAGCTATGGAATTTTCTTTCATCTCTGAGATATTTCCGAATTGTTGGAAAACCCTCTTTTGTACATTTGACTCCCCGATATGGTACTTCCCTCTATCGTGGATTGGATTTTTGGAGTCTTCTAGTCCCATTTTGATATCATGTATTGAGTCCAAAATTTCATACTCAACATCGATCAGCCTGCACGCCTCTCTTGCTGTGGGTTCATCGACTGCAGCCACACAAGCTACTAAATCGCCGACGTGACGTACTTTTTCAACAGCCATGGCATGTTCGTCCTTGGTTACGGGAAGTACACCGAATTTTCCCGGAGCGTCATCTCCAGTTGATATTCCAAGAACACCTGGTAACTCCATTGCCTTACTTACATCTATTGACAGGACTCTGGCGTAGTGATGCGGACTTCGAAGAATCCTGCCTATAATTTCACCCGGGAGTCTGACATCATCTCCGTATTTCGCCTGACCCGTGACCTTCCAATTACTATCTACCAGAGAAGTCGGTTTCCCAATTACCTGGCCACTAACCAGGCCATCATGTCGGTGTGAGCCCCATGGCTGGGCGAGACTGCCACCCTCGGACTCTGGTATCATTGACTGATCGGTTGGTTTCGAGAAACGATTCTTTCCCCCTGAACCCGGCTTTGAGAATGGTAGCTTCCCTGGTTGCTGTCGGTATCCAACAATTTCGGATTCCTTCAGGACATCAGGAGCAATCTCTTCTTTTTCGATATCGCCTACTACATCCTCGGAGTCTACGTACATGTCAGCCTCAACGTTATCTAAAGAATCCTCCATTCTCTCGTTTAGCACTCCCTCTGAATCATCTATGTCGCTCATGATAATCCACCTGAAAAACCCGGATGTGGATCACTCTTAGACGAAGTAGAATCATCAATCCCCTCACCTGAGACCAATATTTCAGAGGCCTTGGAAATCGACTCAACTATCTGTTGATAGCCCGTGCATCTGCATAGATTTCCTTCGATTGCGGTTTTTATCTCCGCCTTTGTTGGAGAAGGGTTTCTCTCCAGCAAGGCCGCTGAAACAACAAGGAAGCCAGGAGTGCAAAAACCGCATTGGCTTCCACCGCATTCAGCGAATGTTTGTTGAATAGGATGCAAATGGTGGCCCGAAGATAATCCTTCCACAGTGGTGATTGAAGTATCTTTTGCTTCTTGTGCTAATACTAAGCAGGAGAGTTTTGGAGTTCCATTGATCATCACGCTACAACAACCACATGTTCCCATATCGCACCCTCTTTTTGTGCCAAGACTTCCACCCTGATCCCTAAGTACATCCAAAAGAATTGCATTACTATCGATGTAGAAATCAACTTTTACCCCGTTGACAATTGCATTCCATCTAACCTTGTCGGGTCCCGGGACCATGGGTAGGCTGTACTGCACCACATGTTGCCACAGTACTACCAACGACTTGAGCATTGTGTTTTGACCCCCTTGGGGTCAATCCAGATCCTCAGCTACTTTTTTCATAATTTCATACTCTGCTCTTTTCATGTGTTCGCCTAGTGTACTTCTAGCCATACCCAGTCCTTCAGCTATATCTTTCAATTTGATTTTCGAATCAGGTTCGAAATAGCCCCTTCCAATGGCATAGGAAATTACCTCCTTCTGCTTTTTAGTTAGGCCATCAGTCCAACCATTTCTTTCTGAGTCTCTAATCGAGTTCACACTTATCTTATCAGGGGGAATGACTACTCTGAGTGTTGAAACAAATCTTCTGACCGAATCAGATAGTCCTGACATTCGGATTTCCATTCCTCTGACAGAATCAATCCCGTATGGAGGATAAACTTGGATATTAGAAAGCTCTATGGCGGACTTAGCGAAAGGATGAGTACACAATAGGCTCACAACTACTGAATCGTCCTCCTCCTCCAGAACCTCAATAACCTCAAGCCAACTAATTTCTGAAATATCATCTAACGTTTTGTCCTCCTTCAGTCTTATTTCTGCTAGTTGGAGAACTCCATTGCCTGTGACGGAAAGATGACTGAGGACCTCTACACTATCAACAATTTTGAGAATATTAGAAATTTCCTCAGCGCCTTGGAGGGAGGAGAGGTTCCATCTCAGAGTGACCCTCCTCATAAATTAACTTGAAGAAGTTCTTTATTGAAACCATCGGTATCTGTGATTGTTCTATTTTTCTGTTTTTATGTCCAGTAGGCCTCTCTGATGGCTTGATTAGCCTCCATACACATTACAACATCAGAAGGCCTCTGAGCCATCTCCGCATCTCCTCTTAAATGATCGATGATGGGCTGAACATTACTCTCGTTCACCACACCCCATCCTACTTGCGAGCAAGGCGCCAAAGGAGATATTGGCATAGTTCCGGACAATGGGTCCCATGTAGAGGATGAAGGATACCAGGCAGACAAGTTAAGGGCATCACGTAGATGGTCATTCGAGATGTTCATACCATCTCCTTGGACCATAAATCCTGATCTCAGTACGGGGTCAGCTCCAGAGGAAAAATCGTTGTAGTCGAATCTTAGTGTCTGTATTATCTTCGACAGAAGCCCAGCCGTTCTTGGTGTAGCGAATGAGGTCCCTGAGGTTTCGTGATACCCGTCAATATCGTCATGATTAGGGAGAATTTGAGTCCAATCAGCTGCAATATCGGGATATGATCCACTCATTGTTTCTTTTTGATCGTCTCCTTCCTCGGCGTATCCAGAAACACCAATGCTCCATGGCGGCCCAGCAGTTGAGTCCTGGACTGCGGGTGAGGGAGAGTTGTCAGCTGCTCCAGCATGAATTTTCTTATTTTGAACAACCGCTACCTTGGTAGCGTCTTCTATTCCAGGTACTGGTACTGATCCGATAGGTCCGAAACTAGTAGTGATGATATCAACCAGTGGTTGATTGGCAGCCGCCAGAACGGCAGCATCGCTGAACCCCTCAACGAAGAAAATAACCGCTTCCGGATTAGCGTCTAATACTGCTCCCGTGACAGCAGTACCATGCCCATCTTGGGGGTCATCCAGTATTGGTATATCTGTTCCATTATCAGGGGATGTTCCAATGATCCTAGTTCCCTTGAACCATACTATATCTGAAGGAGATATCAAATCCCAACAGTTCTCCTTGTCGGCTTCATATCTCTCCTGCCAGGATCCTTCTGTCGTGATATCACATATCATTGTCACATTCAAGCCATCTAGTAGCGACTGTGGATAACTCTCATTCATAATGAAGTGATTATGGTAGACATTAATGCCGGTATCAATAGGGGCTACTACGGTGTATGGGCCGAAACTCTCATTCACAACTTCTTCTTCAAAGACTGATACATCGTCTCCGATTATACAACCACTTAGTAGTGGCATTAGAAACAAGAAAATGGTCCCCAGAGCGGTTACTCGCACACCACTCGGTCAAGGGGGGATAATTTCAGTCTTCGTCTGTTAGGCTCCTCTTTCCATCGATAGAATCTCAGCACATATTGCCACGGCTGTCTCTTATACACATCTGACGCTGCCGACGAATGACGTCGTGGGG
>CAXHFZ010000034.1:0-9011 GCA_964016325.1 uncultured Candidatus Poseidoniales archaeon
GATCCTACTGAGTCTCGTGGGCTCGGAGATGTGTATAAGAGACAGCCTCATCCATCACGTCACATATTCCATCTGAGTCAAAATCGGTAGGTGTAGAATTGTAGTCTTGAGGATCAGTCCCGCATTGGGTTTCAATTTCGTCATACCAACCATCGCCATCGTAGTCCAGGGGGAATATTACGACTGTGAAATTGTAAAAACCGGATTCAGTACCCGGTGCGATTCTCAATCCTACGTCTTGACCACTGACATTCGTTCCATTGGATGTGACATATTCATCCCCGTTCGCATTCGATGATGCCCCCCCAGGCTGAATTATGGTTAAGCTGGATTCCAAGTAAAGTAGCATTTGTGATACCATTCCCTGGTATGTCGAGAGCCGGACATAGGTCCCGTATTCATCTGGCACTGTGAAATTGTAGAAATCGTAATCATCATCGGGGCTAATCCATCCTGAGAAGGTGCTTGAGCTGTTACTGTTCTGGGGAATCGGGAGGGTTGTGCAATTGCCGACATCGTCCCCTGCGTCTCCACCTGAGCCCCCGTCATTTTGGCTGTATGCAGGGTTGCCGACCGTTGAGAAGAGGCTGATGCTGACGTTGTAGGAACCGGGTGCGGGCTGGGAGGCATAGTCCTTTATCTCTAGGTAAACTGTTGAGTTTCCGATATCGGTTCCGTTGCTCTGAACAGTCTCGGGATTGCTTGTGGTGTAAGCTATGTCTATCTGGTTACCAGCAGAGTCGTACAACCACATGTCAAAGTCCACTCCTGTTTCATGTGTCATCTGGATGTAAACACCGGTCGCATTTGGAATGTCCATGGAATACCAGTCATCATCGTTCGTGGATGAGAGATTCCCTTGGAAATTGGAATTATTTGTTACGTTCACAGGCAAGGCAGTTGAAACTGACCCGCCGGCGTCTTGTCCGCTTCCAGCATCATTTCCAGTTGATCCGAAAGCTACTTGGAAGATGTGGATTTGAATTGTGTATTGTCCCGATCCGATATATTGGTCTATCCATATGTATACGGTTGTTCCACCTACGTTGGTGCCGTTTGATGAAACGTGTTCGGATTGTCCAGTGCTGTTGAGGCTGGAGTCGATCTGAGTAGTAGACGAGTCGAGTAGCAGCAAATCATAGTCTGAATTGGAGGGGACGCTCATGGTTACCGCCAGTCCTGTTCCGTAAGTGACGTTGATCGCGTAGTAGTCATCTGTATCCGAGCCTTGTGTGAGGTTGCCGAAGTATGTCGAGTTGTTCGCCGGGAGGTAGGTTGCAGTTGAGGGACTGCTGCCTGCGTCGGCTCCAGACCCTGCATCATTTGCCAGCACTGGAATGGAGAATATGGATATGAGTAATATAGAACAAATAATTGAAGATGGCACTCTACTGGAGGGCGCCCGGCGTTTTGACCTCGGGTCGTTCATGGGCTAGCGTGAGGGCTGGTTGACTTAAATCGTGGGTGAGAGGGGGGCCATGGTCAGTAACTGTAGAATCCCTTTCCGGTTTTTCTTCCGAGGTTGCCCTCTGATACCATCGATATCAGAAGATCTGCAGGGGCATACTTCTCATCTTCAAGGCCCTCTCTTAGCACGTTCATTATGTGAAGAACCGTGTCAAGTCCAATTAGGTCTGCAAGGGCTAATGGGCCTATTGGATGATTCATTCCGAGTTTCATGATTCCATCGATGGCTTCCGGTGTGGCTACTCCTTCTTGGAGAGTGAGTATGGCCTCATTTAGCATCGGGCAGAGTATACGGTTGCTGATGAATCCAGGGGAATCATTGCACTGGAGGGGTATCTTCCCCATTTTCTCAGAAAGTCTCAATACGGCATCAGTGACTTCGGGGAGGGTATCTTTCCCATTGATGACCTCCACTAGTCTCATGATTGGCACGGGGTTCATGAAATGCATGCCTATGACCCTGTCAGGACGGTCAGTGTTAGCCGCTAACTCGTTTATTGAGATGCTTGAGGTATTTGTTGCAAGTATCGCTGTTTCCTTGCATATTTCATCCAGTTCTCTAAATGCGGAGATTTTCAAACTTGTTACTTCTGGAATTGCCTCTATAATCAAATCAGCATCGGAGGCTGACTGCCTGGATACGGAGGTGGAAATAAAGGACATTGCAACATCGGCTTCTTCTTGGGTCATCCTTTCCTTGGAGACAAGTTTTGAGAGGGATTTTTCGATGGTTCCAATGCCCTTGTCGATGTATTTCTGCTCTATATCTATCATAACCACAGGTAAACCGGAGCACGAGGCAACTTGGGCTATTCCCGCGCCCATCTGACCGGCTCCAAGAACAGCTATACTTCCTATCTTCATGACCACCTGAATGGGTCCATACGATTATAGTTGTCTAGGTAGGATTGACGAATGATTCGGCTGAGAGCTATCGAATGCTATGTTAGATGTTGGCTTGGATCTAGCTCATCAGTTGTTGGTGGTGGTCCGTCATTCCTTGACTAGTGTGCGCCTGATAAGAACGATCATTGATGCGCCCAACAATAATCCTGCAAGAGAAAACCAACCCAACATCGGACCCATATTCTTAGCATCGTCTATAGCCCAATCGGGCCAGTCTTGCATGAGTACAGTGGTTACAGCCCGGGCCTCGTTATTCGCAAAGTCGGTGGAAATGACATGGATATCGTACTCCCCCGGTGTTTCCAATATGTCTATTTCTACGGAAAAGGTTCCAGATGAGGGACACTTAAGAGCGATTGATTGGATTTCGCTCCAGACAAGTAAATTGGTACCTCCCTCACAAACGCCTTGGACGACCCTTGTTTGGGCCAGTGTGGTTGTTCGGTTGACTCTCTCTTCAATGCTTATGACAGGTGGAACAGTGTCCCGGACTACTGACAAGTAGTACATATCTGTCTCGTTTAGTGAGTCGACCTCGACTGTGAATTTGTTCTCACCCTCCCTCAGGTCGAATGTGACATCCTCAATAACAGATGACGGGATTACCAGGTTGAATTCGGATGATCTCTCTTCTGACCATCTTATTTGCTGGTCGGGGCCAAGCTGAATCTTTGCAGTGACTTCCTCTGAGGACACTATTCCGCCATTCCAATTAGCCAGAATCAGTGTGTCATAGATTTTTGAGTTCAGCTCCATCGTTCTGCACTCTCTGAAATAATTGCTATTTGTTCTGTTTTGGGTATCATCGACTGCGTAGAAACATAGTTCGTGAATACCAGTCTCTGAGATCTCGAAGGGCCATATTCCTATTTCTCCATCTCCTTGCAGAATTTGCTCTCCATTCGATGTGAATTCATAGGTTACAAGCTCGGATGAAGACCAGGTTATCTCTTGCCTATGATCGAACAAAGATGTGTTGTGAGATGGCGATGTACTCCACTGGACCACGGGAGCCGATTTATCTATTGAAATTGGCCAACTCTCGGAGGCAGTTGAGTTGGCCCAATCCATCAGATCGAGGCGCATTGTGTATTCTCCATCCGGCAAACCGTCCGTGGAGAGTGGAAGAGTGGTAGCGAAGTACTCTTGGTCTCCCCCTTGCTCTTCTGGTTCGGGATGTCCAAGGGAGGCATTGAAGGAGGCTGGTATTGTGGGAATCTCTCCACATTCCTCCGTATGATAATCTCCGACCTCGGAGTTTATCGAGAGGCACCAACTCTTGGTGTCAGAGGGGATTTCAACATTCAGGTAACCACTGGTGAGGTTGAGTGGTAAAACCACATCTTCAGAGGAGTAATGGCTTCCATCCTGGTCTTCCATCGTCAGGAATTCTGAGTCGGACGGAGGATCTGGATCAAAAATAACCTGGAATTCCCTGTTAACGGTATTTCCAGCTCGGTCAGAAACCGAGATTGTGAAGACGCTTGAGTCGTTGAGGAAGTAATAGGGTGAGTTTGATGTTTCATCAAATCCTATCTCTGCCTTTTCCAGGAGAAATGAGTGCTCTGCCATGCCCTGTTCATCGAGCTCTAATAAGGTCCCTGAATGAGTGACAGTTGCATTTGGTTCAGTCCATAACTGATATGTCATTACAGGGTTGGTGGTTATCATTGGGATACTGCTAATGGAAACTTCGGGAGATGTGATATCATAGGAAACCGATAAGAAGTCTTGGGCGTAGAATCCAGAGATGTCAGTGAACGTTATCGAGTAGTCGTGCCATTTCTCTATCTCCGGAAGGGTCGAGTTTATCCAAATTTCCCTGAAGGTTATATTCTCTGGAATTGAAGAGTGATTACCGTGATTCCACAGTGTTGTTAGGTTGTGATGGTTTGCTTGAGTATCCAAAGCATGCACTGAGTCAGCATCGGGAACCTCCGTTCTATTGTCCGTTGCTGACAGATTAACTTGATCTAATCTGAAGCCTATTCCTCTATCTATTGCGTGAACTAGAACGGGAGTGGATTGATTGTGATGAGACATATTCGCTGGCATAACAAAATTTACCTCTGGGTCTAGTTCGACGAGCTCGTAGGTGTAGGGAAGTCTGATATCGATTCCACCAACGAGCTCAAAGTCAACGAAACCCTGCCACACCCCAGCGGTATCGGGCCTTTCGAACTCGAGGCTTACTTGTATGGCCGCCGAGGGATTTTCACCTGCAAGTGCGACCGATCCGTCCGGCCATATCGATGATATCTCATTCTCACTTAGAGGCATCTGATTCGTCACTCTGAGCTCGCTACCTCCTACCTCGTCAATTGATATCCAGAAGTTCATTGATCCCCCTGGGACATCGTAACCATGGACAGCCACTGCATAAAGGCCGTCTTCTGGGTTACTAACCTCGACTTTCTCTGAAGAGTCGCCTGAAATTGACTTCCTAATCTCCTCTCCGCTGGTGAAATTTCCATCTCCATCTGAGTCCCTGAATAGGTACAGGTCTATGTCTGAATCTCGATGATGCCCCTCTGCATCGATTTCAATGGAAATAGACTCCGAGTTGTTGATTGTAAGATTTTTCCACCATGATGCAGTCATCTTGTCGCCACGAGTATCTTGGGAAACGGACTCGTTGTAGAGGCTGATTGGTTGCGACCATCCGAACGAGTTAACCGATTCTATTGGGAGAGGAACTGTGGAAACCAGATGGACTGCATCTACGCCACTGGCCTCATTCCAATCCGTCACTACTCTTTCGAAGCCGGTCTGCTCTGCTGCGATGTACCCTACAGAAATGTTCAGAGGGTTATCATTGGAATTTACGCCATGCAGGGCTGTGTGGAGGGCAAGTTGGTGTACTCCGGGCGTGACGGGCACTGCGAAGACTTCTCGAGAGCCTCCCGTGTAAGTTCCCCAGTTGTGAGAGCCCGAACCAGCGTAATTGTTTATGGATCTCTCCTCGATGAAGAATGTCGAGTTACCATAGGGAGTGGAGTTCTCGCTGGAGTAGCCATGGGCTGTCTCGGATAGCCATAGAACATCTATGTCCGTGTATGGGTTGTCATTCCAGTCTACGTCGATTACTGCAGTTCCCCCCGTGGCCCACTCTTCTGGCCATTCAATGGATAAGAATCTCCAATCCCCACTCTCTGCTCTCCAGTCCCATCTGGTCGCACCTGAAATCCATTCCTCTGAGTAAAGGGTCTGATTGGAGACGTTGCCATCCACGGGCCTGGCGTTTAAAGAGAAAGGACCAACCCATGGAACGTTTGTAACAACGGGAAGCGTCCATGAACGATCATTGCTGGACTGAGTGAGGGCCCCATCAGGATGCAGATCATTTGATGAGATAAGCAATCCATGCTGATGTAGTCCTGGATTAGCATCAACTGGGACTGTGATTGTCATCGGGACCTTGCTTGATTCGTTTGCCTGCAGTGTAATCTCGGATGGAACGGATATCCACTCATCTGAATCGGTTCCGAATGTGGTCCAATCGATCTCGATTCTCACTGGTTGATCAGAGAGCTGGCCGTTGTAATTCCATATTCCCAAGAACAGACCGTCACCAGCGTCCTCAAATGGATTTCCCATTCGAACCTCAGCATTTGGGCCGTCTGAACGCCAGTATGTCACTTCTTTGAGCTCGTCTTCTTCTGTCCAATCCTCGGAATCGACCATTGAGTCGTTATCCAAGTCCAGTACGTAGACTCCATCTTGGTCTTCGTCGTCCCACTTCATTATCTCCAAGAACACCCTCTCTTCTGAGTCCCTGTCCTGATTATTGTCGAAGTTTGAGTAATCGATAGTGGCTCTAGCTCTGAATTGTCGGGTTTGTGGGTCTAACTGGTAGTTTGAGTCGTTATTCAGATGTATTGGAATCAGCAAATCGGGCCTACTACTTTGATGTCCGTCCCATGAGGAGTTCTCACCCTCATCCGTCCCATTTCCAGTGCTGTTCCAAATCCTGGTTTCATGAGAAAGGGGAGAGAAGGATGTGGGCGATATTTGCAGGCTTATCTCAGAGTCGCCTGGGTTAGTGAATACCAACTCTGTCGTCTGGGTTTCCCCCGGCCTGAGGAGGTTAAGATTAGCATCTCGGTGTTGACCCTGGAATGTGCCACTGTTCCAATGAGAGGGTGTAGCCCACCAAGTGCCGTTCTCACCGTCTAAAGTCTTAGTCGCCTTTGAGACATTGAACCAGCCCCCTCCCTGAGTGAAAGGCTCGTACCCCCTGTCATCTGAGGTTGACATCACCAGATCCCTGAACTCCTGAGAATCTGGATAGTCTCCCAGATTATGCATCCAAGCCTCGGCGACCAAAGCCATTAATCCAGCCACGACGGGGGTAGCTAGGCTGGTTCCGCCCCAATTCCTCCAAGCAGAGTTTGCGTCATCTCTGGAATTCAGAGGTATATCACCAGTTGCTGACCAGCCTACTGCAACGACGTCCGGGTCCATTCTTCCGAGAGCATTGGGCCCCCTGTTAGACCAAGGGGCTATTTGCCCCCATGTTCCGCTAGAACGGCTACTAAATGCTCCAACAGAGAAAACTCCATTGGATGCACCTGGAGACTTGGTAGTTCCAAATCCATGTCCTCCGTTACCAATTGCAACAGCATATGAGGTATTCTCATTGTAAAATCGTGTAAGCCAGTCTAGGTACAGGGAGTAGGCGTCGGCGCCCGCTTCGTCTACGGATGAGTACCCGAATGAGAACGAACCGATATTGGGCTGGTCTGGGGTATCAGTATGTCCGTCATATCCCTCAGCTATGAACCTCCAAGCATCAAGCGAGTGCCCTCCAGAGTAGTGGTTGCCTATCGAAGAGATAGTGGCATTAGGAGCCATGCCCATAACCTTCCCGTCGCTTACCACTCCTTGAGCAGAAATCGCACTGGCGCACAGAGTCCCATGGCTGCCTGATTCCAGCATGAATAGAGTTAGATTTCCAGGTCCAGCCACTCTGTCAGAGTAGCCGTGTCTAGCTGCATATGTGTCTCCGTATGGGACTCCTAATGTCCCGTCTGAAACCCAGTAAACCAGCCCTCCAGAAACATCCCATAGGCCATCTCCGTTGGTGTCCAATCCTGATGTTTCCTCCCCCGGCCTCATTGGAACCTCATCTCCGAACTCCCCATCCCTGTCAAGGTCCGCATAGACGGTCTTGTAATGCCCGTATTCCTGATCGTCCACCACAAGTAATGGAACATCTCCGCCCTGTCTGGATCTCAATGTGGAATCTGGATGCTCGCCTAGGTGGTACTCGCCCGAGATAGACATATTTACTCCTGTGATATTCAACCCTGAGTTATCCAGAAGACCATCTGAATTATTGTCAACATCTATTATCGAGGTGTCTGCATACCAAGACGATCTCTCTGGGTACGCCTCACCATGAACCATCCAACTGTACATACTACTGTGATCCAACATGAGAGGCCACCCAAGGTATGGGGAGTCATGGAAAGTCACTCTAGCCTGCGTCCCGTTCAAGTCAGGATGTGCGAAGTCTACTCCTGTGTCGGCTACTGCGACTATGAGTCCCTCTCCCGTGTAGCCACTTTCCCATGCATCGGTAGCCCCGTGTAGCTGTCCAGTGGTCACGGTGCTTGGAAGAAAATCAGGCTTGTCGAACGGTTTTATGGAGTATGGCTCAGGTGCCTTCTGAGCATCTATAACTGCGATGACTCCTGGTATCCCTGGGATCTTTTGAACGAGCTCTGAATCTACCCAGAAGGTTCTGTGATCTATCTTTCCATCGGATGTCTCCTGTTGAACCAGGGCCTCGCCTGGACCTGGTCCTGCCTGCTGCTCCAGAGCGTTGTTCTCAATCTGCCAGAACTCGAGATTCTGGAGCGAATTGGTGATTACAGTCACCCTGGAGTTTCCATTCTCCGAGTAGACTCCTTCCAGTAACTCCGGGTCGAGCCATGGACTGTATTCTGACTGCTTAAGATTTGAATCATGCTGATGGGTGTCTAGATGATTATCCGTTCCCACAGTTCCTTCATGATCTGAATCACCCACGGTCACAGAGACTGTTTGCAGAATCATGAGTAGCACTAGTGCCAATGCCTGATTCCGAGCCATACAGTGTATCGTGCGTAGATGCTTCTTTCATTCTGTCGGCCTCTCGCCCGCTACATTCTCGCCCGTCAAGTCCAAAGCAGATATCTCATGCCATCGTACGGAGTCCCGTAGTGTAGTGGTCCATCATCTCAGGTTTTGGTCCTGGGGACCCTGGTTCGAATCCGGGCGGGACTACCAATTATCTCTCGATTGCTTCGGGGCTTGCGTTAAGGTCTCTGGCGATGTTCTTCTGATGCCCTTCTAGGGTCCCGCCACCTATCTCCAGGAGCTTTGCGTCCCTCCATAGCCTTTCGACGATGTATTCTCCGACATATCCGTAACCTCCCAGAACTTGGATAGCTCTATCGGCAATATTTTTCGAGATAGTGGTCCCAAATAACTTGACTCCATCGGAATCTAGTCTATTCCCTGATTTGGATAAGTCGATGAGTCTAGCAGTGTCGTAGACATATGATCTCATCGCCCTGTACTCTGCCCATGACTCTGCAATGTGCCTCTGAATCTGTCCGAAATCGCGTATGCTTCTGCCAAAGGCCTTCCTT